>DQWD01000051.1 GCA_011042725.1 Candidatus Aminicenantota bacterium
CCTTGCTCCGGGGAAGGGACTTCGCCACTCCCCCCGGGCGGTCTACTTTCTGCGGCACTTTCCTCCGATTGCTCGGAGTCGCTGTTAGCGACCATCCTGCTCAGTGGAGTTCGGACTTTCCTCCCCATCAGCAGCTTGATGCTCTGATGAGGCAACCACCTCGCCTACTCCAACCGTAATTTTAATCTTATATTGTTGTAACTTTTTATAAAGATTACTACGGGGTATCTGGATTGCCCGGGCTGTTTGACTAATATTCCAATCATTCTCTTCCAATTTGGCCAAGATAAATGTCTTTTCAGCTAGTTCTCGGAATCTTTTAAGAGATTTAACTTTCTTTATCTCTGGCAGCAAGACCCCTTCTTGTTGCCTCATATATTCGGGCAAATCCTTCTTTTTTATTATATCCCTATCGGTGGTAATGAGCAACCGCTCAACTAAATTTTTCAGTTCCCGGACATTTCCTTTCCAGGGATATCTCATCATAACTTCCAAAGCATCAGGAGAAAATTTCTTGATTTTAAAATTATTTTCTTCGGCATAAAGGTGAACAAAGTAACCGACGAGCAAAGGAATATCCTCTTTATGTTCCCTTAAGGAAGGAGCATAGAGAGGAATTACATTTAAGCGAAAGTAAAGATCTTCTCGAAAATGTCCTTCTTTTATCTCGCGGGCGAGATCTTTATTGGTGGCAGCAATAACTCGGACATCCACCTTCTGAATTTTAGTTGAACCAACCTTCTGAACTTCCCCTTCCTCCAGAACCCGAAGAACCTTGGCCTGGGTTTTCAAGCTCATATCGCCCACTTCATCAAGAAAAATGGTTCCGCCATCAGCCAATTCAAACTTTCCTGGTTTCTTTTCTGTCGCCCCGGTAAAGGCTCCTTTTACATGGCCAAAAAGTTCACTTTCAATTAATTCTTCGGGAATGGCCGCACAATTAACCTGAATAAAAGGCCCTTCAGCCCGTTGACTTTGCTGGTGAATAGCCCTGGCAATCAGTTCTTTTCCCGTACCGCTTTCTCCATGAATTAAAACAGTGGAATTGGTCGGGGCGATTTTCTTGATTTTCTCCCACAATTCTTTCATCACTGGATGCTTGCCAATTAATTCATAACGTTTAGCTGCTTTCTGACGAAGATCAAAGTATTCTCTTTTTAGGCGTTGATGATCAAGGGCGTTCCTGATAGCTAAAAGAATTCGCTCGCGGTGAAGAGGTTTTTCTAGGAAATCATAGGCTCCCAGCTTCGTGGCTTCCACGGCAGCTTGAATCGTGCCGTGCCCCGAAATCATGATCACTTCCGGGCTATAGGGTCTTTCTTTTAACTCGGCTAATACTGCCAGGCCATCTTGACCTGGCAGTCGAATATCTAAAAGAATTAAATCCAAGCCCACTATTTCATCACTTTTCTCGAGGGCTTCTTCTCCTGTGCGAGCTTCATAAACCTGGTAATCTTCGTATTCTAAGACCATGCGCAAGGATTTCCGGATGTTTTCTTCATCATCAACAATCAAAATCTTGGCCTGAGATGTTTTTCTCATCATTTCCCTTTCTTTGATATTTATCCTTTACCGATTTTAACATAAGTCAAGGGCAGGATAAAATTAATCATCATCTTTAGAGAATAATGTCTTGTCGGCCTTTATTTTTTCCGTTAAGATTAAAAAGTCCGCTTTAATGAGCAAAAGTGATATATTTATTGGCACTTCTTTAAATGGCATTAGCCTAGTTTATTGTTGGGGTAATTCTTAATGTGGAAGCCGATAGTTTTGATTTTCCTAGTCATCATCATCGGTACTTTAGGTTATCATTTTATTGAGCACATGCCTTTTCTCGACTCCCTCTACATGACCATCATTACCATCACCACAGTGGGCTTTAGAGAAGTCAAAGAACCCTTGTCCTCTGGGGGACAAATTTTTACTATTTTTATTATTCTCGGCGGAGTCGGAACGGCTATATTCGCTCTCACTAAAATTGGTGAAGCTATCTATGTGGGCGGTTTTCGTCAATATCTCAGGAGAAAAAGGATGGAAAAAGAAATTAAAAATTTAAAAGACCATTATATTATTTGTGGGCATGGCCGGATGGGCCAAATTGTTCGCGAAAGGTTGGAAGAAGAAAACCTACCCTTCGTCATCATCGAAAAAAATGTCAATCAAATTAAAGATTTTCAAAGCAAAAACCACTGCCTGGCCATTATTGGTGATGCTACTCAGGAAGAAATTCTCCTTAAAGCCAGAATAAAAAAGGCTCGAGCTTTAGCTGCTCTTCTTCCCTCTGATGCTGATAACTTATACCTTTCCTTCACGGCCAAGCTTCTTAATCCTTCTTTATTTGTTCTCTCCAAAGCTCTTGATGAAAAAGGAGAGAAAAAAATCCTCCAAATCGGCGCTAATCGAGTCGTAAATCCCTATAAACTAAGTGGTCTTAAAATCGCCCAAGGATTGATTAGACCAACTCTGGTTGACTTCATGGATCTTATCATTCGCCGCCGCGAGCTTTCGCTCTATATGGATGAATTTGTCGTCAGTAAGAAAGCCAAAATTAAAGACAAATCAATAGTTGAATGTGACCTCCGGAAAAAGGCCAATGTCATCGTGGTAGCCATCAAGAAACCAGGTGAAGACATCGTGTTTAATCCTCTTCCTGAAACAAAAATTGAGTCCGGAGATACATTGCTGGTGATGGGTGATACTCAATCCATTGATCTTTTCCAAGTTAATTACCTTAGCCCAGAAAAAGGATGACCATTAAATTATCGAGAAAATTAAATAGCCTCTTAATAATTTTGGGCTTTGGTTATTTGGTTGTTTTTTCTTCTCCCTTCACCCTGGGGGGGAGAGTTGTTGATTCGACGAAGCAAAATAATCAATCGGCTCAATTTATCCTGGACAACGGTCTAAAAGTTGCTCTTTACCGCCAAGGTCATTTACCCCTTGTCCATTTAGTCATCGGTTTCAATGTTGGCTCCAAAAACGAGAATCCCGAAATCTCTGGTTTGACCCATTTGTTGGAACACTATCTGCTTTTCCGGACCAACCAGAAAATCAATAATAAAGATATTAGCCTGGCTATTAGAGAGAAAGGTGGTTACTACAATGCTCATACCGGGCGAGATTTATTGCTCATCGAAATGACTTTACCCTCCGAAAATTTTCTTTTCGCTCTTCAATGCGTAAAACAGTTAGCTTTTAACCTTGATTTCAATGCCTCTACCCTCGAAGAAGAAAAGCAAGTCATCCTCGAGGAAATTGGTCATCTTCAAGACGATCCTCACCGTTATGGAACTTCCTTAACCTTCCAACAACTCTTTAGGGGACACCCTTATCAACAACCCATCTATGGCACCCCCGCCACTCTAGCCAAAATAACCAAAGATCAAATAAAAGAATTCTATCAACGTTATTTTTCTCCCCAAAATGCTGCTTTAGCCGCTGTGGGTGACATTAATTTGAACGAGGCTGAGGAAAAGGTCAAGCAACTTTTTTCTTCTTTAACCAATCCTAGCCCACCTTCTGATTCACTTCCTCCAGTCCCGGCTCGAAAAGAAAAATCAATAATTACAAAGGAAATGGATGTTAACCAAGCTTATCTATTTCTTGGATTTCTGGGACCCGACTACAACCATGATGACCAATATACCATCGATGTTTTAACTGAAATCTTGGGAAGAGGGATCAATCCCCTCCTTAACCAGGTAGTAAGAGGACGTCGGGAGTTAGCCCAGAGCGTTTCGATGAATTATACCTCTCTTTTTTATGGAGGAGCCTTGATTATTTCTCTTACCCTTGAACCAAAAAAAATAAACCAAGCCGAAAAGGAAGTTATCCGTTTTTTAAAAACCCTTCGCCGCCAAAATTTTTCTAAGGAAGATTTTTATGGTGAAGCCCAAATCTATGTTTACGATTTCCTGGAACAAGCTAAAAACCAAATTTTCTTCCGGACCTACCAAGCTCAAGAAAATGGTCTGACTTTAGCTCAATCTCTGGTTCGTTTTCTTCTTCTCAATAGACTAAAAGAAAGGGGCTCCTATTTGGAAAAAATCGATAAAATCACCTCCTCAGATATAAGAAAAGTTGCCGGAAAATATCTAAGCCAAGGAAATTACGTGGCGATTAAAATTATTCCTTTCGACAAAGATAAGTAACATGTCTAAATTAAGAAAACTAGGCTTTTTTCTCTTTCTCTTATTATATGTAAACCTCTTTTCCCAGGGAAATTCACCATCATTAGAAAAGCCTATCTTTCCCCCTCTCTCTCGTGCGGTATTAAAAAATGGTTTGCCTCTCCTTTACCAACACGACCCCTCAACCCCCATCACTGTTTTACTCCTCACCATTAAAGGAGGACAGCGGGTGGAACCAGCCGAAAAGTCAGGATTAGCCTATTTGGTAACTCGACTTTCTCTTGAAATTCCTGACCAAAGCAAAGTCCGTCAACTTATGGTCCAAGCTTCCCAATTAACCTTCTCCACTTTTCCCGATTATAATCAAATCCGCCTGGCTTGCCTTACTCCTCACTTTGAAGAAACCTTAAGTATATTAAGTAAAATCATGACTAAACCTTTATTCTCAGGATTGAGAATTAACCGAATCAAAAAGAACATGACCTCGGCTGGGAAGCGAATCCTAGATCAAGCCCGTCTTTATGCCCGCCAAGAAGCTCACACCCTTCTTTTTGGAGCTACTCCTTACGGAAATTCAAGTTATGGTTTCGAGAAAACTATAAACAAAATAACCAAGAAAGATATCGAAGAATACTACCACAATTACTTTAACGCGGCCCAGATGGTAGCAGTAGTTATTTCTGACGAAAACCTGTCTACTATTCAACCAAAATTGGAGAAACATCTGGGAAAATTTCCTCCTGGAAAACCAGCATCTTATCCTTCTCTTAATTTTCCAGTTCCCGAAGAAAGAGAAATAAAAATCAATCGCCAGAGCAAAGAAATTCTCCTTTATCTGGCCTACCCCCTTCCTCCCTTAAATCCCCAAGTTTATACTAGTAGTCTTCTGCTGGATCACCTTCTAGGAAAAGGAGTGCTCTCTCGCCTATGGAAATTAAGGGAAATCCAAAGGCTGGCTTATAACCTTCAATCAGAAATACTTTATTACCAGCAAGGAGGAATTCTAGAACTGGTTGTTGAGACTTCTCCACCAAAGAGAGAAACTGCCCTTAAGGCTCTTAATCAAGAAATAGAATATTTAGTCAATCAACCTTTAAGTGAAGAAGAATTGGCCATGACCAAAGCTTATACTAAAGCCTCTCTTCTCCGTCAATGTCAGGAAAAAAACACCCGAGCTGCCTATCTAGCGGCTTTTGAAGTCAAGGGTTTAGGAGCTAATTTTCTTGAAAATCTGTTTAAGTTAATCGAGCAGATCTCCCTAGAAGAGTTCACGCAGTTTGTTTCCGAGATATTATCGCCGGCTAATCAAATTAAAATTGAAATTGGCCCTAGCCTTTCACCTGAGCTTTAAGTTCCATCACCAACTTTAGTTAAAACCTTCGTTTTCAAACTCTCGGGCAATTCTTGGAAATCATAGGGAACGAATTCTACTTTCAAGTAATTTTTATGCCTTGGAAAAGAGCCTAAAATTATTCCTCGGCTAAATCAAAATAAAATGGCCAACAATATTATTCGCTAGCCCTTACTTGGTGGCCGTTATTTCTTCAACGTCTTCGATCTTTTTAGGAATGGACCGACCTAAAACTCTATGCCCCGTCTCGGTTATCAACACGTCATCTTCGATCCGGACTCCCCCAAAATTCAAGTACTCTTTCACTTGCTCATAATTGACAAATTCACTATGTTTCTTTTCTCCTGCCCACTGTTCAATCAAAGCGGGAATGAAATAAATACCTGGCTCAACGGTCAAAACATGATTTGGCTCCAGCTTCTTAGCCATTCTTAAATAAGCCAAGCCAAACTGGTCACTGCGTTTCACCTTTTCATCATAACCAACAAAATCTTCCCCTAAATCTTCCATATCATGGACGTCAAGACCAATCATGTGCCCCAACCCGTGAGGAAAGAAAAGGGCGTGAGCTCCAGCTTGAACAATATCTTCTATTTCACCTTTGAGCAATCCTAGATCTTTAAGTCCTTCGGCAATAATTTTGGCGGCTTGCAAATGTACATCTCGAAAATAGACACCCGGTTTCATGGCCGCAATGGCTTCTTCCTGTGCTTTAAGGACGATAGAGTAAATATCTTTTTGTCGGGAACTGAATTTTCCCCCGACAGGAACGGTGCGGGTAATATCGGCAGCATAATGCTCAGGGGATTCAGCTCCTCCATCCATAACTAGAAGGCGTCCTTCGACCAGCTCATTACCGTGATAATGGTTGTGGAGGATTTGCCCGTTGATGGTTAAGATAATGGGAAAGGCGAGAAGACAGCCGGCCTCAACACAAATACCTTCCATTCGTCCGGCTAGCTCTTGTTCATACCTCCCTGGCCGAGCCATGCTCATGGCCTCAATATACATCTGGTAGGTAACCTCATGAGCCTTTTCCATAGCTTCTATTTCTTCAGAGCTCTTGATTGATCTTAAAGCCACCACCGCCTTAACCAGCTCCGCGGAGGCATACTTTCTTACAAATTCAGGCCGAAGTCCCAATAAGTCACTAATTTTTAGGGTTGTCTCAGCCCGATATGGAGGCAAAAAATGAACTTTTCTTCCCTCTTTTACCGCTTGAGCAATTATATCCGGCAACTTGCTCAGAGGATGGGTAGTGAAAACACCTGCTTTCTCTCCTCTTTCTTTTAAAGTGGGCAATTCACCCATCCAAATAATATCTTCGATGGTTATATCATGGCCAAAAATCATCTCCTGATCTTGATCCACATCAACAACACCAATCACTGAAGGCTCATCTAAACCAAAAAAATAGAGAAATGAACTATCTTGTCGAAAGGGATAAGGATTAGCAGGATAATTCATCGGGCTTTCTTCATTTCCGATAAAAATAGCCACTCCTCCGGAAAGAAGCTTTTTTAATTGTTGACGTCTTCGTTGATAAACACCAGGACTAAACATAATTTCTCCTTTCTTTTAATCTATTATTGAACATTCTCAATGATATCCTTAATTAGGGGGAAAAATAAATTAAAAAGATTGATGTTCAGTTCGCCTAATTATTTCATCTTGTAGAGCCTGGGGTAAATCAACGAAATAATCACTGTAGCCCGCTACACGAACAATCAGGTCCCGATATTTCTCAGGATTTTTCTGAGCTTCTCTCAGCATTTGAGCCGTGACAACATTAAATTGAACATGATGCCCATCCATTAGAAAATAGGTTCGGATTAACTTGGCCAACTTATCCAACCCATCTTCATCGGCCAAGAGAGAGGGGGCAAACTTCTGGTTAAGAAGAGTGCCTCCTGTTTTAAGATGGTCAATCTTGCCCGCTGACTTAATTACCGCTGTTGGCCCCTTGCGGTCGGCACCCTGAACCGGGGAAATGCCTTCGGAAAGAGGCTGGTGGGCCCGGCGACCATCAGGAGTTGCCAGGCAAACTTTGCCAAAATAAACATGGACGGTAGTGGGAAGGAGGTTAATCCGATGAACCCCTCCTCTTGTATTCGGCCGGCCATCAACAGCCTGGAAATAAGAATTAAATAATCGCCGGGTAAGGGAATCGGCATACTCATCATCATTGCCGTATTTGGGAGTTTTATTCACAAACCTCTGCCTTAGCTCTTCGTTATTTTCGAAATTCTGGTGAAGAGTCCTGAGCAATTCATCCATACTCACCACTTTCTGATCAAAGACATTATACTTAATCGAAGCCAGAGAATCAGTTGCTGTTCCAATGCCCACTCCTTGAATGTAAGAAGTATTATAACGGGCCCCGCCGTCATGGTAATCTTTCCCCCGCGCTATACAGTCGTCAATCAACAGAGAAAGAAAAGTAGCGGGAAGATAAGTGGCATACAAGCGTTCGATGATGTTGTTACCTTTGATTTTAATATCAATGAAGTAATTTAATTGTTTTTCAAAAGCTGAATACAGTTCATCAAATGACTGCCAATGGCGAGGTTCACCAGTTTTCAAACCTATTTCTTTACCCGTTCGTGGATCCACCCCGTCATTGAGAGTTATTTCCAAAACTTTTGTCAAATTAAAATAACCAGTGAGAATGTATGCTTCCTTTCCAAAAGCTCCCGACTCCACACAACCACTGGCTCCACCTTGGCGGGCATCTTCAATGCTTTTGCCTTGACGAACTAATTCCTGAATGATGGCATCAGTGTTAAAAATAGAGGGTTGACCAAAGCCGGTTCGGACAATTTTTAGGGCCCTTTTCAAAAATTCATCGGGCGTCTTTTTACTTATTTGGACCATCGAACTGGGTTGGAGAATTCTCATCTCTTCAACAACATCGAGAATTAAGAATGATAACTCATTAACTCCATTAGTGCCATCAACTTTTACTCCCCCGGTATTGATCAGGGCAAAATCAGTGTAAGTTCCGCTCTCTTCAGCTGTAACGCCAACTTTTGGAGGAGCAGGTTGATTATTGAATTTAATCCAAAAAGCTTCTAAAAGTTCTTTGGCCCGGTCTTCAGTTAAACTCCCGTCTTCCAATCCCTGGCGGTAAAAAGGATAGAGATGTTGATCCAGCCGGCCGGGATTAAAAGAGTCCCAAGTGTTAAATTCAATAATCACTCCCAAGTGGACAAACCAATAATACTGGAGAGCCTCCCAGAAACTTCGAGGAGCATGAGCTGGCACACGGTCACAAATGGCTGCAATTTGGAGTAATTCCTCTTTTCGCTGAGGGTTGTCTTCAGCAGCGGCCATCTCTCTAGCTTTCTGAGCATGCCGGCGAGCATAATTTATCAGGGCATCGGCACAGATAGCCATGGCTTTTAATTCTTCTCTTTTATAATAAGCTTGGGGATCGCGGTAAAAATCGAGATTAGCCATATTTTTTTCAATCTCTTTTCTAAGATCCAGAAAGCCCATCTTGTAAATTTTATCCCCAAGCACAGTGTGACCCGGCGCTCGTTGCTCCATAAACTCGGTAAAAATTCCCGCCTCATAAGCAGCAATCCACTCGGGATCCATTTCGCGAAAGATTACATCCCGGATAGCTCGGCCCCGCCAAAAAGGGATAATCTCTTCTTCATAAACACGGCGTGTTTCTTCATCAACCTTAAAAGGGATCTTTTCTCGATTATTCAAGATATCCAAGTCTTCTAGAGAATGACAGTTTACTTCCGGATAAGTTGGCGTGGCCTTGGGAGCTGGGCCTCTCTCGCCGATAATGAGTTCCAACTCGTCAATAAAAATTTCTTTGTTATCTAATATGTATTTAAAAGCCAGAGCTCGTTGGACAGGAATAGAATACTGATAGTTCGCTGGCTGCTTGTAGAACTCGGTGATTAACTTTGCTCTTTCGGGAGATATATAAGGTCTAATATTCAAGCTTTTTTCTCGAAGTTTTTTAATTCTTTCCGTCATTTTTAACCTCCAATTTTTACTTCAAACCCTTCTTTTTCTAATCTAGTTTTTATCTCTTGGACTCTCTCCTTTGATGGAGAGTTAAATTCGGCCCAACATGTCTTGCCTAATCGAACCATTTTACTTGTCCAGCCTGAGTGATAAACCAAGAGGTTAATCTTTTTCAATTGGGGATACTTGGCTAAAAAACTGATCAAAGCCTCAATATTTTCATCATCATCACTAACTCCGGCAATCAAAGGGACGCGAACGAAAGTTTCTACCGGTCGAGAGGCTAAGCGACTCAAATTATCTAAAATAAGCTTATTCGAAACTCCTGTCCAGTGGACATGTTTACTTTCATCCATTATCTTCAAGTCGTACAAAAGATAGTTAATCCAGGGTAATTCCCTTTCGATAAAGGAAAAATCCACGTACCCAGAAGTATCGACCGCCGTTGTCCATCCCCGTTGACGACAAGCTTTAAGCAATTCATCAAGAAAAGCTGGCTGGAGAAAGGGCTCACCTCCAGAAATAGTCACTCCTCCCCCCGATTCCTGAAAAAACATTTCATCTTTGGCCAACTCGGCCATTAATTCCGGCACGGACATTTTCTCGCCAACCACTTCGATGGCTTCATACATGCAAACCTCGGCACACTTCCCGCAACCATCACAAGCAGAGCGATCGATCTGTAACTCCTGCTGGATTTTAATTAGTGCCTGTTGAGGACAGGCCTCTAGACAACGTCGACAATCCGGAGCACACTTTTCGGCTCGAAAGAAAAGCTCTTTTTGCGGATCGATTCCTTCTGGATTATGACACCAAGCACAATGAAGAGGACAGCCTTTAAAAAAGACAGTTGTTCTTATTCCTGGCCCATCATGAATAGCATATCTCTTCAAATTGAAAATAATACCGGTCACCAATTTTACCTCTCAAAACTCCTTTCGGCATAAACCGCTGCTTGCTTATAGTATTTCTTAATAAATTTTTCCTGCACTTTATATGACCAGTGGACATCACGAATAAAATTAACCGCCGCTTCCTTATTCCCTTGGTCAATCAAATTAACCAATTGCTGATGCTCACCAATTGAAGTTTCTTCCCATTCCTTGACGAAACCTTCTTGACGAGGAAAGTCGTAGAGTCTCTTTTTCAAGTTATTAACGATTCGGATTAACATTTCATTACCACACTTGGCTAAAAAAATGTCATGAAATTTGACATTTTTTTGGTAATAGAGATTGAAGTTGTTATTGGTGATCGCCTCGGCCATTTCTTGATTTAAGCGAAACATGCGGTCAACATCTTTTTTTTTCAACTTGGGAAAGGAAGACAACAAAGCTTGGCTTTCCAAAGACCCGATAATCTCATAATAATCTTTAATGTCTTTAAGAGTCAGAGTATTGACAATAACTCCTCGCCGGGGAATTATAGTGACAAAATTTTCCATTTCTAGTTGCAGAAGGGCGTCCCTTAACGGAGTCTTACTGATTCCTAATTTCTTGCTGGTTTCCTCCATGTTAATGTAGGAACCCGGAAGCAAGTTTCCCTTCTCCATCTGATCTCTTAAGTACTCGTAGACCTGATCCTTAAGGGACTTAAGGTTTAAAATAGACTTTTCTTTCATGCTGAACCACCCTTTCTATCATTTTTGCTGTCTAATATATCAAACATTTGAGGGTGGTTCAAGGATTTTTCCCCACTAGTTTGCA
>DQWD01000158.1 GCA_011042725.1 Candidatus Aminicenantota bacterium
CAATGTCTTTGGCCTCAAATTCATCCAGGAAGTTTCGCGGCGGTTTCTGCGCGAGCGCATGCTCAGCCAGCCTGTTTTTCGCTGTTCTCAGGAAGTGTTTGATTACCTTTACCATGCCTTACGCGATGCTCGCAAAGAAAAGTTTAAGGTCCTTTTCCTTGATGCTAAAAACAAGATCATCGAAGAAGAAACTTTATTTGAAGGTACGGTTGATTCCAGTATTGTTTATCCCCGAGAAATCATGGAACGAGCCCTCCGCCATAAAGCATCTTCGATGATTTTTGTCCATAACCATCCTTCTGGTGACCCTGAGCCATCAACTTGTGATAAAGACATTACCCGTGACCTAGTGGTTGCTGCCTTGGTGATGCAGCTCAAGGTGCTTGATCATATCATTATCGGGAATAATTGTTATTACAGTTTTGCCGATGAAGGCTTGATTCAGGAATACGAAAAGAGTTTTTCCCGTTACCGCCTGGAATTCTAGGGCACAATGGTTATCAATTAGCGCGGAAGCCTTTTAATTCCCTTGGGTAAGCTCGCCATAAATTGGTTGCCCCCGGGAAGCAAAATTAGATTGAGTTAATATGTCTTTTAAGTCAATTCCCTCGAGAGAGTACTCAAACTCAAGTTTGGATTTTAAATTGAAGAGAGGTTGAAAATACCAGCAAAAATATAGACGTTGAGATAACCTTGAATTAGGAGCCAAGCCGCGAAATAGCTGGAAACTGAGAAGGCGGCCCGAAAATTTTTCCAAGAAGAAAAGTGTTTCTTCTAACGAAATAAACACCAGATAGCCCCGATTATAACCCCGGCCTAACTCCAAATAATTCCATGCCAAAGTGATATTTTGACTATATCCTCTAAGCCGAAAATGGATTTGCCGCGGATTACTTCAATAAGAATATCCCATTCCCCAAGAAAGAGCCCGCTTAAGAAGCCACTGAGTGAGGCTACTAACAGGGGATAAAGGCGATGACCTTGGCGGGGAGTACTCATCATCGAGGGTATAAATATCAAATTATTGACTTGAGTACAATTTATAGGGTATTAATTTATTAAAAGAATTATTTAAAATCATAATGCAAAGCAAGAAACAGAAAAATTGAAAATTTAAGAAATAAACTTTATAATGCGAACCAAAGTTAATTAGATTGAATGACTAGAAAGTTAAAGATACTAATCTTAAGATTACTTATAATTATTTCTGTAGCTGTTCTCCTCTTTTGGGGTTTCTTTAAGTTATTCTCGCCAAAAAAGCCTTTAGAGGAAAGATTTATTCAATCTTACCAGTCAAGGATGAAGCCTTTAGATGTCTCAGAATTAAATGTAATTCTGATCACCATAGATACGTTGAGAGCCGATCATCTAGAATGTTATGGTTACCCCGATGTTGAAACACCTAACATTAATCGACTTGCTCAAGATGGCACCAGGTTTAAATATGAAACAGTTCAAGTGCCTTTAACCTTCCCTTCTCATTCTACTATAATGACAGGAACTTATCCCCTTTATCACGGCGTCCGTGATAACGGCGGTTTTTATCTAGATGATAAACACATAACTTTGGCTGAGGTATTAAAACAACAAGATTATGCCACGGCGGCTTTTGTAGCTGCTTTTGTGCTTGATTCACGCTGGGGGCTTGACCAAGGCTTTGATTACTATTATGACAATTTTGATTTAACTAAATATAAGAAAGTCAGCTTGGATGCCGTCCAACGCCGGGGAGATGAGGTCTTAGCTGAAGTCTACAAATGGCTGGAGAAAAATTCAAAGGAGAAATTTTTTACTTGGATTCACCTTTATGATCCTCACACTCCCTATGATCCACCAGAGCCATACCATGAACTTTACAAACCCGTCAGAGAAAAACCCTTCCGTCTTTATGATGGTGAAATAGCTTATGTCGATCAGTTAATGGGAGAATTCCTCGATTATCTTGAGGAAAAGAAGCTGCTAGATAAGACAGTAATTATTTTTACTTCTGACCATGGAGAAAGTCTTGGTCAACATAAAGAAAATGCTCACGGATTTTTTATTTATGAAGCGGCCACCCGAGTGCCTCTTATAATGCGTTTTCCCCAGAAAAAATTTGCTTCCAAGGTGATTCAACAGAGAGTAAGAAGTGTCGATATAATGCCCACTATCCTCAATTTCGTTGGCCAAAAGCCACCCGAAACTGTTCAGGGCAAGAGCCTTCTCCCTCTAATTCTTGGCGATGATAAACTGGAAGAAGAAGGAGCTTACAGTGAGACTTATTGGCCTAATTATCATTATGGCTGGAGCCCATTAAAATCTTTGATCAAGGGTAGCTATAAATTTATCGATGCCCCCAAACCAGAGCTTTATAATGTCTTTGAAGACCCGATGGAAAAAGTCAATTTAGTCAACCTTCAAGCTTCTCTAGCCCATCAAATGAAGAGAGAACTTGATGCTTTGATTGAAAAATATTCAGCTGAAGGCATAGAAGACATGGGTCCCCAGCCGATTGATCATGATTCCTTAGTTAAGCTTCAAGCTCTTGGTTATGTAGGGGGATTTCGGGCTTCTTTAAGACAGAAGGGTGAAAGATTAGCTGATCCTAAAGATAAAATAGAGCTTTACAATGAAATAAAATTGGCTCAATTCTTAGTCAGTGAGGAAAAATTTGATAAAGCTGAAAAAAAGATAAGAAATGTTTTAAGCAAGGATCCTTCGGTGCTGGAAGCTCTTTATATTTTGGGTAATATTTATTTCCGCCAACATGAATATGAAAAGGCAATTGAAGAATACAAGAAGGCCTTGGCCATTAAATCTGATTATTATGAGGCTATTTTGGGTCTGGCTACCACTTACAAACAAATGGGGAAAATAGAAGAAGCTATTGTTGGATTAAAACATTTAATGGAGCTTGATCCAAAAGATACTAAACCTCTTCTCCATTTGGCTGATATCTACATAGAAAAAGATGAGCTCGATTTAGCTCAGAATTATTTGGAATCAGCCGTGGCCCTTAATCCTGATTCCCCTGTTTTTCATAATAAATTGGGAGCTATTTACCTCAAGAAAAAAATGTATGATCTGGCCGAGAAGGAAATCAGAAAAGCTCTCAGTTTTGAAAGACATATCCCCCTGCAAAATGCTCATTTTAACCTGGCCCTTCTTCATGAAGCTCGAGGAAAAATCAACTTAGCTATTGCTGAATACAGAAAAGAACAAGAAGTCAGTCCTTATAATTATAAGCCTGATTTTAACCTTGGTCTTCTTTACCTGAAATTGAGAAAGATTGAAGAGGCAATAAAAGAATTTAACAACTGTATTGAGAAAAGAGAAAACTTTGCTCCCCCTTATATCTTCTTGGCTAAAGCCTACATGGACAATAACCAAGAGCTACATCGGGCAGTGGAGTTGGCTCTTAAAGGTTTGAAGCTCAATCCTGATAAGGAAACCACTATTTTAGGCCATTTAGTTTTGGCTGATCTATATAACCGGTTGGGAAACTACAATCAATCCCAATACCATTTAGACCAGGCCAAACAACTGGAGCGGACTCCTTCCCTTTTTAAAGAAGAATAATTCAAAATTTTCTTTTGACGAGAAAATAGTATTTTTTACCAAGTATAATTGAAAGTCTTGAACTTAATCAATCATTAGAGCTTAATTTCAGGTAAAGAAGAAACACCATTGGCCTTAGCATCGGCGAGCATGATTTGGCGAAGCTCAGATTGAATTTCCTTATCAGGCAGCTGAGGTGGATTCTCTCTGAGGATCCGGGTTACTTCTTCTCGGGCTCGATCTTCTGCCGATTTTCCACCTAGAGAAACCCAGTAATCGTAAGTATCTCGGTCGACAATCTTGGGAAATGTATGTTCAATTCGATACCACTTCCGGGTGTGAGGCATTGATAAGAATTGGGCATTTTCTTCCAATCCGATCAGTAAATCCTTAGCTATAGGTTCATCTCTTTGAGCAATTCCCGCTAGTAACCGATAAGCCATGCCACAGATTTCGTTATCAATGACTAATTTTTCCAAGCTTTGGCAGTTTTCAAAGTTGAGCATCCCTACTCCAGAGACGACATTAATCCCCGACAAAGCAGCGATTATTGCCCCAATTCCAGTCTCGAATCCAGCTTGGGCATCGATTAGTTTCGAATCGCTAAGACCCATGTAAGCATGCGAGGGCAAGTTAAGATATTTAGCTATTTGAGCGTAAGCAGAGTCAATCATCATCGTTTCAATGGCTCCCATGGGGGTAGTTCCTTTTCTCATGTCAAAACTTGAGGGAGATCCACCAAAAATGACCGGTGCTCCTTTTTGAGCCAGTTGGGTAATAACCACGCCGGCTAGAGTCTCGACCACGTGCTGAACTAGTGTTCCCGAAATTGTGGCTGGAGAAGTGGCTCCGGTCATACCCATGGAAATAATCTCCGAAGGTATCCCTGCTCGCGCACTATCAATTAGGCTTTGTGAAGTTAAATTGCTCCATTTAAGAGGTGGTGAAGGACAGGCATCAAAAATAGCCAGTGGTTTTTCCCGTAGTTCTTTCTCATTTCCCCTGATAGCAACGAGCATTTCATACATAGGTTTAAAACCTTCTACTCTAAAAGTACCAGTTACTGAGGGTTTGGTCGAAAAAAGGAGTCCGAGATAAAGGCGGTAGCTGTCAGTGATAATATCAGGCACCTCGGTGGGGATAATGCCCGTGCATTGGAAGTGGATATGTTCCATATTTTCAACTATTCGATAAAAATTAATCGCATCTTGGGTAACAGCTTTTCTTTGCTTCTTTGTTTGAAAATCGAGGATTCTTGGGGTCGACGAACCTGGGTCAAAATGAACTTCGTCTTTTCCCACTAGGTAAGAGATTTCTCCAGTGCGATTATACAAAGTTATAGTTGAAGGAGCTGACTCCAAGCTGCTTTCGACCAATTCAGGTTTAATAAAAACCCTCTGAGAAGACTTTTCGATCTTTGCCCCTGCATCGGAAAGAAGAGATAGAGCTTCTTCGTTTTCAACCCACACCCCTTTTTTCTCCAAAACTTCATATGCTTCATTCATAATTTTTTGGATTAGCTCATCACTTAAAAGCTTTAATTGGGGCCTAATTGCTTTAATCATGGTTACCTCTCTTTTTTTAGTATTTTTTTCTAGTCGACAGATTTTTGTCGCTGTAAAAATTTATTCTAAACGGTGTAGATTTACAAGGAATCATCATCCAAGAAGTAGGATTAAGCTTAACTCCTATTTCTTCGGGCGGAAGGGCCCTAAAAATAAATTGTTGTTCCTTTAAAGGCCATGGCTTATACCCGGGAGAGAATCTTTTACTAGGCCATAGATTAAGTTCTCTTGCTTTTTGGGCCAGAATTCTGTCTGATTGACGGGCCACTTCACCGGCGGCTTCGGAGGCCAAAGCGTCGAGAATCATGGCTTTAAGTATTTCGTTTCTGTTAATGAGCTCTGAAACTTCTTGCTCTGCCCCTGACCCAATGGAACAGATACACAAAGCAACTTTTTCGGCCTTTTCGAAAACTGGATGCTTATTAGTTTCCTCGTAATCTAGAATAGTATAGATTGAAGCTGGCTTCATAAGAGAAGCTAATTTCTTCTTTTCAGAAATGATGAGATTTTTTATAGTCGAGTTAATTTCATTTTCCTTTTTCTTATAGCCAATTAATCTTAAAATCCTCCTTTCTTCCACTTCAATTTTAAAATTTTCAATTCGTCCCAAAGTGGACATCGTTTATGAGGTAATACCCATTAGTTTTTTGGCTTCTTCAACGGCCGTAATGGCGTTATCAGCATAACCATCAGCTCCGATGTTTTCTGCCCATTGGCGATTGACTGGAGCTCCTCCTACCATTACCTTGAATTGGCCATATAGGTTTTTTTCCTTCAGCATTTCAATGAGTTTTTTTTGCCCGAGCATGGTTGTCGTGAGGAGAGCTGAAAGGCAGATGAGATCTGCGTTTTCTTCTTGAGCTTTCTTTATAAATTGGTCAAGTTTTACATCCGCTCCTAAATCAACTACCTCGAAGCCATTGGCTCCCAGCATAGAAGCTACTAGGTTCTTTCCAATATCATGAATGTCTCCTTCGACCGTTCCGATAACAACTTTTCCGCAAGATTTGGTAGGGATGTTGGCCTTAGCGAGTTCAGGCTGTAAAATGCCCATAGCGGCTTTCATACATTCAGCGCTGGTGATAAGTTCTGGCAAAAAGTATTCTCCTTTTTCCCATAAATCACCGACTTCTTGAATAGCTGGAACATACCCTTTTTCAATCACTTCATTGAGGTCTAATTTTTCTTCCGTTGCCTTCTTAGCTAAAGCCACTGCTTCTTCTTTGTTGCCCTCGATGACTGACTTTTTAATTTGCTCAAAAAATTGTTGTTTGTCCATGTTTATCTCCTTATATTTAATTTTAATTTAATTGTTGCCCTGGTTCCAGAGTGGCCTGGTGAGTGTTGCTATGGGGAGCAGAGTAGCTTCTAACCTTCAATAAGGCTATCCAAACGGAAGAACGGATAGTCCTATGGAGAAACCTGTCGGTTATGGCTGGCGAAAGAGAGGTAGACAAAGAGTAGGTAGACAACGGAGTGAGCCACTTCTTACTAATTGGTTGTCCATAGCCAGAGGAAGAACCTTTAAACCAAGCCTTGGGGTTAAACTTTAGAGGAATTAGCTCATAATTAACAATCAACTTACCCTCTGCAGCTTGCTGATGGAATATTTCTTGATTTATCATCACCAATTAACTTTGGATAAAGGCCCTTTTTTAGATTCTTTATTTTTTTTGTGATTTCAGGTTGATTAGGTTTAATTTCAAGTGACTTTTCCCAGGAAGCTAAGGCTTCTTCTTTTAATCCCAATCTATAATAACATTCCCCTAGGGAATTTAAGAGATTGAAGGTAAGGCCAAATTGGTCAATAGCTTGTTTATAAATACCTATCGCCTCCTGAAATTCTCCTAGTAGTTGGTGTGAATTTCCTAGGATTAAATAAAGTTGATAAGGGACATTTTCTGAATTAGCAAAGGGAAGCAAGAGACGTTTTGTTTGGGCGTACTTGTGAAGAGCAAAATAAACTTTAGCCAAGCTTAAGGCATACTCTAGAGAATCAGGCTTGCTATTATAAGCTGCTGCCAGCAATTTTTCTGCCTTTTCCATTTCTCCCTTGTTAAAAAGTTGTCTGCCAATTATGAAAGAATATAACGGATGGGTTGGGGGGAGGATTTCTCTAGAATAGACCCAAGGGCGCGGGATAGCTGCTGCCGGGGAAATTTCAAATCTTTCCATTTGGGAGGAAATTTCTTTCTCATTCTCGATTAAACTTATCTTGATTTGATAATGACCGGGCGGGAATTTTTCAAGAGGAAACTCTTGAATAAAGTTCATCCTATCAGGATATTGGCTTACTTTTTTAACTTCGGTTAGAAATGGTTGGCTTTCTTTTAAAAATTCAAATTTTAGCTTTGTTTTCTGGATCAGGCTCGGGTCTAGGTTTAGTATCTGGAAACCAACAAAGAGCGTGTCTTGGGGGCGAAATATATTTCTCGGTTGAAAAAATAGTTGATGATCACCTATTTTAAAAGGTTTCAACCTCTTGGAATCAGTTGGCCTTTTATCTAATTTGTAACTTAATATTAAAGAACTTAGACGAGCACTAGAAGTTTCAGCCGGTATGGTAATTTCTTTTTCAAAGGTAGTAAATTCTTTCGAGACCTCGTTTTTGACAATGATTGAAAACTGGTAACTACCAGGAATGAGAGGAAACATGTCGTAAAGGTCAAATGGAAGATAGTAAATTTTTTTAATCTCCTCTTCGTTCAACTTAATTGAAAATGAGTTTTCGAATTGATAAATGGTCTTATCTTGATGATCAGCTACATATCCATTTATTTTCAAATGAGTTGAATAAGTTTGTTCAAATTGTTGCACCGAAAATTTATTAAGCTCAACGGCATAGTGAACGAAAAATAATCCTGTTGGATCTTGGAAAATTTTTACCGAATGGTTATTATCAATGTAATTAGTTGAGTAGTCGACTTCAACTATGTCTTTATACATTAAAAATTTTTTAGCGTAGATATCATTCAGCCTTTTCTTAGGAACTGAAATTATATTCTGGAGAAGAATGTCCGAGGCTAAAGAGGGGCGGCCAAATTGGGCTCTTTCCCCAGGAATAAGGGAAAGTGAAATATTGGCTAAAGCAGGATTTATCCTTTTGAGGGTTCGGTAGGCGGCCATATAGTCAGCTTGGTCACCAAAATATGAAGTTAAAAGCGCTTGGGGGCCATCGCTTGATGGACTATAAAGGACATATTCTCCCACATTATTTTTCTGATAGAAGATTAAATTGAATCCTGGGGGTAAGCCATATTGACTGAGTCCTTGATAAAACCAGACTTCGGCATTAAAGATTTCTGAGTTACCAGTGTAGCTCTGGATGTCTCGAGGTTCACCCAAAATGATGTAAATTCGACCCCGGTCTGTTTGCCAGCCAGGTTTGGGTACTCCCCGGCCAAAATGATGATTGGCATAGTTTATCCGGCGGTAATGTTCTTCTTTAAATTCATTTTCTGGGGTTCCTGGAGTGGGATCTCTCTGTTTCCAGAAGGCCTTAATAAAAAGTTCTCTTTCTTTGTCAGTCTTAAGCTGGAGAAAAACCTCTTTCTCGGTTGGAGTAATGATGTAGACTACCTCTTCCTCCAGCCATTGTTTGAACCTTGGGGGCAGTTTTTTAATTGGCTGGGAGAACACAGTCACATTTAGAGGAGCAATTAGAAAGATAAAGATAAATGAGAATAGCAGCGTTTTAAGATTGATTAGCCTCAAAATAGCCTGTCTTCTTTCTTGAATAATTATATCTCTTGAATAATTATATTTTAAGTTATTTGTTATTTAAACAAAATATCAGCCATACGTTTTATATAATCAGGATTTGTTCCGCAACAGCCACCGATAATGTTAGCTCCATTCTCTACCATTTGAGGAATGTAACTAACATAGTCGTCTATTTCCTGAGCATAAGAAACTTCGCCTTCCTCTGATACGCTTGGCTTACCAGCATTAGCTTGGGCAATAAGGGGAAGTTCAGTCTTTTCCCTCATAATTTTTACCAAGTCAACCATATCCGCGCTGTTTAAAGTACAATTGGTCCCCACTACCGGAATTCCTTCTTGTTCAAAGGTTTTTAGACATTGCTCGACGCTATTGCCCATCAGGGTGAAAAATCCTCGGGGATGGCGATTAAAAGTCATGGTCACGAAAATTGGCAAATCGGTTACTTGTTGGGCCCCTCGCCAAGCACAAAGAGCTTCTTGTAAATCATACTGAGTCTCAATAAGTAGAAAGTCAACTCCACCATCACTTAGACCTTTAGCCTGTTCAGCATAAGCCTCTTCAAATTCTTCGGGAGTGAATTCCCCGTGAGGTTTAAGAAATTTACCCGTAGGTCCCATGCTACCAGCGACGAATTTTCCGGCTGGTTTGGCTTCATTAGCAATGATAGCTGCCGCTCGGTTCAATTCGTAACATTTGTCAGCCAGATTGTGGGATAATAGCTTAATTTTGTTGCCGCCAAAACTATTCGTCAGGACTACATCAGAGCCAGCTTCAAAATAGCTAGTATGGATTTTCTTAACTGTTTCTGGTTTTTCTACATTCCAGGACTCGGGACAGGCGCCTTGAGGAAAACCATGGCGAATAAGTTCTGTTCCCATTCCTCCATCGAGAAGAACTATTCGCTCCTTAATTAAATCAAATATTGAGGCACTCATTTTTTCCTCCCTATCAAAGGTAATTGTTAATTCCTATATTTGTTGTTATTTATTTTTATGCGATTTTCATGCGGCCTCCCCGCTGCTGACTTTGATTTTGACTGCTTTTTATTCTTTTTAAAAATAAGATCTTGCTGATTAAGCAAGTCTTTTACTGAAGGGAAAAGATTTATATTTGTATGAGGAAGAAAGAGAGCTGCTATAAATTCATCCATGTAGCTTGGTTCAATATTAAGCTCAATATAAGTCATTTTGTTGGCTATTTCTTCGACCAATTGTCGATTTTTATCAGACATGAGAACCAGGTAGGAACCGGCTAGCGAAGTGTTCCCAAGATAATGAAATTTATGGCGATTTAAATCAGGCAAAAGCCCAATGCGGATAGCATTTTCGATATTTAAATGCTGACCAAATCCACCAGCCAAGTAAATGTTTTGCACTTGGTCAAAATCTAGATCTAACTTTTTGAGCAGGAAAGAGCAGGCAGAGTAAACCGCTGCTTTGCTCCGCAGTAGATTAGAGATCTCATTCTCAGTTACGTACAAATCTTTTTCCCAGTAACAATTATTGGCTTTTTCAATTAAAAAACCAGGCCCATTTTCAGTATTAATCAGCCTTTTGTTGTCCTTAGTCAGAGTGAACTTTCCCTGGCGATCTATATAGCCGTTGACAAACAATTCAGCCAGAAGATCAATCAAACCTGAGCCACATATGCCTTGCGGTGGCGTGCCGTTGATGACTTTATAATGAATTTGACCGTCTGAAGTTATCTTCAAATTCTCAATGGCTCCGGTTGTAGCTGGCATCCCGGATTTTATTCCGCGGCCTTCAAAAGCCGGCCCGATTGAACAAGCACAAGTAATTAGCCAATCTCGATTGCCTATCACCAATTCTCCATTAGTCCCGGCATCAATAAATAGTGATATTTTTTCCGAGTCCCGGTAGAGAGGGGTAAAGAGGAGACCGGCAGTAATATCCCCCCCGACGTAACTGCCGATCGAAGGTGCACAGTAGACCCTCCCTTCATTATTCATGTTTAGTCCCAATTCACGCGCCAGGATGATTGGCACTTGATTGATAGTGGGAACATAAGGTTCTAAGCGAATATAGTTTGGATCTAGATTGAGAAGGAGATGAATCATAGTTGTGTTGCCCGAAACGGAGGCCAAATATATATGGGAGGATGAAATTTTAGAGGCGGAAATAGCTTTGGTGATTAAGTTATTAATAGTATGGATAATAAGTTCATGGAGCTCTTGGAGGCAGCCTGGTTTCAGAGAATAATTTATCCTAGAAATAATATCTTCTCCACATTTGAGTTGTGGATTATAGGTAAAGGTAGTATCGACTATTTCTCCGTTTTCAAGGTCAACCAGATGAAGAACCAC
>DQWD01000256.1 GCA_011042725.1 Candidatus Aminicenantota bacterium
ATTCCCGTCACTTTAGGACAAAACCTATTATTTATTGTATTGCCTATTTAGTTAGTTTAAAAAATAGGGTAAATATGTATTGTGTCCTCAGTTTTCCTCCCCAGTTTTCGGAATTAATTTCATTAGGAATGGATGAGAAGGACGGTTTTTCTCTCCTCAACTTGGGCAGAAAAGGAGAGGTGTTTCCTGTTCATCCTTTTTCCTGAGAACAAATTGCTTTGTTCGGTCAAACAACGAGGTTAATGAAATCAGGCTCGAAGGGAGACTAAGGTTGAAGAAGACTTATTGGTTGACCAGCGTAAATTATTTAAGATTTGGCTTATTCCTTAAGCACTTTAGTTGCCCAAAAGACTTATGCCCAGCCAATCTGACTGGTTAATGTTTTCTTGGCCTCTCTGGGTTCAGTTAGTTTCTAGATGAATAGAGCGATGAAGCGGCACGTCCTCTGAATTGAAGTTGCTTTTTTCTTTACTTTTAGCCAAGTAAATGGTATAAAATACAACTCTTAGGTAAAGAGAAAAGATGCATGTTGAACTAACA
Source organism: Candidatus Aminicenantota bacterium (assembly GCA_011042725.1). Taxonomy (GTDB): domain Bacteria; phylum Acidobacteriota; class Aminicenantia; order Aminicenantales; family Aminicenantaceae; genus JdFR-80. The sequence goes on from DQWD01000256.1 coordinate 541, forward strand.
TGCTCTGAGGAGTTTGTCTATTTTAATCATGGAGGTAGACCAATGATTGGTAAAATAGGAGGTACTTATCATCGGGTAAAAGGATTGAAATTGTTTTTCTTGATGATTTTGTCTTTTCTTTTTGTGCTCGGGACATTAACTTCCTGTGGGCAAAAGGCTGAGGAAGAAGCTCCGGCCGAAGAAACGGGAGTAGTAGCCAAAGAGGGAGTAATTACTTTTGAGGGCGTGGTCAAAACCGCAGTCGGTAATTATATGTACGTTCCCCAAGTAAGTGGATTTGATCTTTACTTATCTGGTGATTTCGATAGTTCTACCCTTATTGGCAAAGAGGTTAAAGGGGAAGGTGAATACACTCCGGAAAGGCCTTCCTTGTTGATTGTGAATACTTTAGAAGTAAAAGATGAGTCAGGAACATGGCAACCTTTATACACCCGTAGTGGGGAGCCTACTTTGGAAGATTATATCGACCTTAAGGCCAGAGAAAGTTACTTCCCCCTTGAAGAGTTGGCTTACAATAAAGCTGAACTTTGGGAAGGCAAGGAGAAAGTTAAAGTTTATGGTCAATTGGAAGAAATAACCAAGGAAGGCCAAGAGCCAACTTATAGGATCATTGTTTTTAACGACAAAGGAAAAGAAGTTGGGCGCATTTTAATTGATAATCTTACTTCTTTTGCTCAGTATTATCTTAAAAAGCTCCATCTTTACGATACGTTTTGGTTTTATTTGCAGGTTAAAGAGACCGTTCCCTGGAAGGTGCGTCGCCGGACCAGAGAGCTCTTTCATGCTGAATTAGAATTTGAAGGATTATTTTAACGGCTAAGAATTAAAAAATTTCAATTCATCTCTTTTTGTGGGGAGCTGGTTCTTTTCTCCAAAACAGTGAGATCAGGATGGTGGTGATGATATTTTGTGGCCTCTTGGAAGAGAATGGCTACTAACAGTGCTTTTTCGTCCTGAAAAATATTACTAGTAAAAGTCAAACTAGTTGGTTTTCCCTTGTCCGTAAATCCGGTCGGCACTACCACGGCTGGATGTCCAGTTAAATTAGTCAGCAGGAGATTTTGTTCGCTAAAAGAGGGAGCGACATAAACATCTATTTTCTTGAATAACTCAGCCATTTTGCTCATTAATTGATACCGGAAGCGATTGGCCTGGATATATTCGACGGCGGGAATAAATCTTGCCTGGCGGAAGATATTGGGCCAGGCTCCCTCGCCTTGGCGAACAAGGAGGTCATCTTGATTGCTTCGCGTTAATTCATCAAAGGCCGCGGCTGCTTCAGCGTCGAGAATAAAGGAAAGGGCGTTAACAGGAAAATCAGGTAATTTTACGGGAATTAACTCCACTCCCAACGAACGTAAAGTTTCCAAAGCTTGAAGGTGAATTTGTTGGCCGGGGTAGTCGTGTTCAAATTCTTTTTTCAGATAACCGATTTTTAGCGATTGAACATCTAGGGTTGGATCCCATTGCAAAGGAACATCAACTACGCTTAGGTCTTTACCGTCGGGGCCGTAAATGGTCGAAAAAACGAGAAGGCAGTCTTCAACAGTGCGACTAATTGGGCCAATCTTATCCATACTCCAGCTGAGGGCCATGGCTCCATAACGACTTACTCGACCATAGGTGGGTCTAAAACCGCTTACCTGGCATCTCGTGGACGGGGAAACAATGGACCCCCAAGTTTCCGTTCCGATGGAAAACCCCACTAAACCGGCGGCTGTAGCGGCGGCGGAGCCGGCTGAAGATCCGCTAGAACCTTGCTTGGGATTCCAAGGGTTTTTGGTCTTTCCGCCAAACCAAACATCCCCCATGGCCAAAGCCCCCATTGATAATTTGGCCACCAGAACCGCCCCTGCTTTTTCCAACCGGTCAACCACGCTGGCATTTACCTGAAAAACTTGATCTTTATAGGGGGTTGCTCCCCAGGTAGTTCTAATTCCTTTGGTGGCCAAAAGATCTTTAGCGCCCCAAGGAATGCCATGTAATGGTCCCCGGTAGATTCCTTGAGCAAGTTCTTCATCAGCGCGTTTGGCTTGGCTTAAGGCCAATTCTTCCGTCAGGGTGACCACACACTTTAATGGAGGTCCGTATTTTTTGAGACGATCGAGATATAATTTGGTTAATTCCAAAGATGATATTTTTCGGGAGCGGATTAAAGAAGCTAATTTGGTTACCGGGTAAAAGGCCAATTCTTCTTTATTCTGGGGTAACTCCACTTCCTCATCCAGGGGCCAGTCTAGGGGACCAGGGGAAGAGTCAGTAGTGTCCAAGGAGGTTAAAGGGTTAAACTGAAAGGCGGGGGGGATAGCATTCTCAAGAGAATAATTGCGCAGGCTCTCATAGGCTTGACGATGGTCAACAAGGCTAGGCTGGAGCATTTTCCTTTCTTGAGGGGTAAAGTGCAAGCCCATAATTTTTTCACTGGCGGCGATATCAGTGGTAGTGATCTTTTTCACTCCTTTGGTGAAATAAAGAAGCAAAGCACTGCCGACGAGCAGAAAAATGGCCCCCAGGAGAGTCAAGTAAATAAGAAGAGGGCCTTTTTGGAGATAGACATCTGTTTTCTCTTTCATTGTCCCTTCTCCTTCCAATTTAGTTTGCTGGGGAAGAGAATTTTATGTAGATTTTAGAAAATAATCGGATAAGAGGGGAAGAGTCAACTCTCCAGGGAAAATGGTTTTTATTGTTTTCGTTCATATTCGAGAACATTGCCTTCTTGGGCATCGGCTCTTTTCAGAAGAAAGGCAAACAGAAGGCCTAGTCCTCCCAAGCAAGCAAACATGAGCATCGAACTGGTATAACTTTTGGTCCAATCTCGCAACAATCCATTGAACAAAGGAAAAAGAGCCAAACCAATATTCTGAATGGCCGTCATTAACCCGAAGGCTGTACCAACTCTCTCGCTCCGGATGATGAGTGGGATTGAAGGCCACATGGCTGCAGGAACAAGGACGAAGGCGGCCCCGAGAAAGATCATCGGGTAAGCGGGGTAAACATGAGTGAGGGCGAGGAGAAGATAGCTAGGGATCATCAATAATGAACCTAAGATCATTAATGAAGCCCGGCGACCAATTTTATCAACCAGTTGACCAGCAAAGGGAGCTAGGATCATCGAGGCGAAGATGATAATGGAAGAAATGCCCCCGGCGGTTGTAAACATGTGGAGAAAATTGTTAAACACTCGAGCTAGAAAGCCACCGCTGGATTCGGCCACGCGGGCGATTCCCCACTTGTCCACAAAAAGGTCTGTGGAGAGGGCCGTGAAGGGAAAAATGGCCGAATAAAAAGTAAGGCAAAGGAAAGTCACATACCAAAAAGTTGGTTTGAATTCTTTGATGTCCCGAAAATTAATTTTCTCTTGAACACTCTCGTCGCGGAGATTAAGAGTTTTTTCTCCCCTGCGATCCATGATAATATAAACTATATTTCCTCCGAGAGAAAGAGCACAGAAAAGAGTGGCCGCCAAGAGCGCAGCGCGATAAGTACCGAAGTAACTACTAATTAATTCCCCGGTGTTGAAGGCAAAAAGGGTTCCCAGGCGACTCACGGTGAGGGTGAGCCCAAAAGATAAAGCCAGCTCCTTTTTTTTAAACCAACGGGCCAGAATGGAACTTTGGGCCACGATAAGTGGTTCTGAGCCCGCACCAAAAATAAATCTACCCAAAAAGAAGATGGGAATGCTTTTGGCTTGCCAAACTAAAGCCGCCCCCAAGAAAACAAGGGTTGAGAAAAGGAGGCTGGCTTTGCGAGTTCCCAAGTGATCAATCAGCATGCCTCCGAATAAAACAGCCAGGATGGCGGCGATGCTGTACATGGTGTAGAAAGTTCCCACTGTTCCCCGGGAGGCTCCCAGCTTTTCCACTAAGGTAGGAGCAATAGCCCCGACAATGTCGTAAGCAAAATAGCTTCCAAAAGAAAGAGAAGCAACAAAAACGAGGATAGTAAACCGGTAAAGAGCAGTGGAGGGATGGAAAAAGGATGGTTTCATGGAAGTCGTCGAGTCCATAATTTTCAACCTTTCTTTGTTGCCAATTACCCAAGGTTAAGACGGTTGAAAGTTTAAGTTTGGCTTATATCACAGCCCCAAGGAGAAGTCAAATAAAGAGGATTAGACTGTTTCATTTTTTAGGAGTTTTGGTGTCTTTAGGTGTTAGTTGAAAAGGATAAAAGATTGCCTGGTAACCACCTTTACGGAGAGATTACTACCGTGCCCTAGGAAGCGGCCAAGTTCCGATTAAAGCTGCCTGGTTTTGCTATTTTGGGAAAGGCTTCATAAAAAGTGAGAAAAGGCTGAATTATTCTTCGACAGCAAGACCTAAGGCCTTTAATTCTTTCCTTAGATCAGTCTTTTGGGGCTGATAATGAATCGCTTTCAACCCTAAGCTGCGGGCGGTGGCTACATTTTCTTGACGATCATCGATGAAAACTGCATTTTGGGGCTCGCAACCAGCTTTGGCCAGGGCTTCATGATAAATTTTAGCCTCGGGTTTCATTACTCCCACTTGGAAAGAAACAACATAAGCATCAAAAAATTTAAGTTGGGGGAACTTCTCGAGGATGAAGTAATAACGCTGGCAATCAGTGTTGGAAAGAAGAATAAGGCGATATTTATCTTTTAATTGGCGTAGAACTTCAGTTGCCTCGGGGTTATAAGTAAAAATATCATTGTATATTTCAAAAAAACGGTCTTTGGTGATCTTTAACTTCATAATTTCTTTAAAGTGGTTAAAGAATTCATCTTCAGTAATTTGACCTAAATCAAATTTGACTAGAAGATGTGAATTAGCCGTAAAGAGAGAAGCTATCTCTGGTGTTGAGAAACAAGAATAAGGTGAAATGTTCTTAAAAAAAATGTTGTTATCAAAAAAGACTAGGACATTCCCCATATCTGAGATTAAGCACTTGATCATGAAAACGGACTCCTTTTCTTAGCTAGCAAATTATTTGACGAGTTACTTATTTTACCCATTTCGCTTAAGGGAAACAAATCTGCCGGGTAAAAAGGGAAGAAAAATCTAAGCTGCCGGCCAAGTTTTAATCCAAACTTGACGATGACGAGGGCCATCGAATTCACAGAAGAAAATCCCTTGCCACGTTCCCAGCTTTGGCCGGCCCTCTTCGATCATAATAGTAACCGAAGATCCCACTAAGCTTGCTTTGAAATGGGCAGGAGAATTGCCTTCCAGGTGGCTAAAATTCAGATTAGGGGGAAGAAGATGATCTAAAGCTTTAATAATATCGCCGGCTACTGAGGGATCGGCATGTTCATTAATAGTTATTCCTGCGGTGGTGTGAGGAACAAAGATTAGACAAAACCCATTTTTAGGCGCCGAAGAAGCAAGAAGAGATTGAATGGCCGCCGTAATATCGATAAATTCTACCTGGCACTTTGATTTGATTGGCAACTCCAACATTATTTTCCTCCTTTGATTACTAATTTTACCAAAATTTACTTTACTTAATTAAATTAATTAAATAACAAATTACTCTTTTCTATTACCCCTGGTTAGGGAAGATAGGCAATAACTTTAATTGAATGTAGTAATTAGATAAAAAAGGGAAGCACATGATCAGAAATTTAAAAAAAATTCAAAAAAGTACTTGACAGGCTTATAATTTGGGTATATTTTTATTTCGCAATTAACACAATATTTAGGGTTAGGGAGAAAGAGTAATACAACATATGGTGATTAAGTATTTATTTTTGAGTGTTTTACCAAGAAGGGAGGATTTAAACGAAGCAAGAGAGAGACGGCCTTGCTCAGGTGAATCAAATTAAAAAGGAGGGTTAGATGGAAAATTTGACGACCCGGTCAATATCGAGAATCAAAAAAAGGGACGGCCAAATTGTCGACTTTGTTCAGGAGAAGATTACCAATGCCGTGTTTAAAGCCATGGAAGCCAATGGCCTGCCCGATCGAGCCGCGGCCCAAAGGGTCTCGGATATCGTAACTTTTATTCTCGAAGATAAATTTGGTGGTTATACCATTCCCTCGGTGGAACAGATTCAGGATATTGTCGAAATGGTCCTGATGAAGCAGGGATATCACCAAATTGCCAAAGCTTATATCCTCTACCGCGAGAAACACAAGGGAATCCGAGAAGCACGGAAAGTTGGCCTTAACTTGGAAAGATTGATTAATGATTATATCAATGAAGTTGACTGGAAAATCAGAGAGAATAGTAATGAAGGGGCGATGAGTTTTTCGGGTTTAAATGCCCGCATTTCAGGTGAGGTCTTGGCTAACTTTGCTCTCAATCAGATTTATTCCGAACAAGTTAAGAAAGCTCATCTAGAAGGAGAAATTCATATTCATGATCTTTCCTATCCCATCGTGGGTTATTGTGCTGGATGGTCCCTGGAAAATTTGCTTATAAGAGGATTTGGCCACGTCCCCAACCAAGTTCATTCTTACCCAGCTCGGCATCTGGAAACTGCCACTCTCCACATGGTCAACTTTATCGGAACCATGCAAGGAGAATTTGCCGGTGCGCAGGCTTTCTCCAGTGTGGACACTTTGTTAGCTCCTTTTGTTCGCGCTGACAATTTATCTTACGAGCAAGTCAAGCAGGACCTCCAGAAACTTATTTTTGGGCTAAATGTTCCCTCTCGTTGGGGATGGCAAACCCCCTTCTCCAATCTTACTTTTGATTGGACCGTCCCCCAAGATTTACAAAACAAGAAAGTCATCATTGGGGGTGAAAAGTTAGATTCCACTTATGGCGATTATCAGGAAGAAATGGATATGATCAATCGTGCTTTTCTCGAGTTGATGGTCGAGGGAGATATGCAGTCGCGCGTCTTTACTTTTCCTATCCCCACTTATAACATTACTCCTGATTTTAATTGGGATTCACCCAACGCCAATCTTCTCTTTGAAGTAACAGCCAAATATGGCATCCCTTATTTCCAGAATTATGTCGGCACTGACCTTGACCCTGGTGATGTCCGGGCGATGTGTTGCCGATTGAATCTTGATTTGCGGGAACTGAAAAGGAGACCTGGAAATATTTGGGGAGCTGGTGATTCGACTGGTTCGATTGGAGTAGTAACTATCAATTTGAATAGGGTAGCTTATGAAGCTTCCTCCCGGGAAGAATTTTTTGCTCGTCTTCGCCATTTGATGGTTTTAGCTAAAGAATCATTGGAGACCAAAAGAGAGATCGTTATTAACATGCTGGCCAAGGGGATGATGCCTTATACCAAGGTCTATTTGGGTCATTTTGAGAACCATTTTTCCACCATTGGGGTATGTGGCATGCATGAAGCTTGCCTAAATTTTTTAGGCCAAGGGATTGGGACTCCTGAAGGTAAAGAGTTTACCATTGAAGTGCTTAATTTTATGCGGGAAATTTTGGTCAAATTTCAGCAGGAAACAGGCAATCTCTATAATTTAGAAGCTACGCCGGCAGAAAGCACGGCTTATCGTTTGGCGAGGCTGGATAAAGCTAAATATCCCCGGATTATTACTTCTGGCACGGATAAGCATCCCTATCTTACCAACTCCACCCAACTAAATGTAGATGCCACACGGGATATTTTTGAGGCGATCCAACATCAAAAGGATATTCAGCCCCTCTATACTGGAGGAACGATTTTCCATGCCTTTTTACCAGAAAATATAGATCGCGATAGTTGCAAAAAGTTAGTCCGCAAGATTTCTGAGACTCCTCTGCCTTACTTTAGCATTACTCCTACTTTTAGTGTTTGTGCTAACCATGGATATTTGAAAGGGAAACAATTCCGCTGTCCTCACTGCCAGAAGAAGACCGAAGTATATTCGCGAATCGTGGGTTATTTACGCCCGGTATCCACTTGGAATGATGGAAAACAGCAGGAATTTCGAGAGAGAATGCCCTATGAAGTTTCCCTTTCCTGACTTAAGGAGATAGAGTTATGGACTACTTGATTTTTACCTTTCCTAATTGTGACCAATGCGAGGAGTTGAAAACCAATTTAAGCAATCGGGGAATCGAATACCAGGAATACGATTTAACCAAAAAAGAAAGTAAAATGAAAATTCGGGAATTTCTTGGTGTTATCCACCGAGACCAAACGGGAGCGATAATTTTGCCTGCTTTGATTATCCAGGAAAAGGGACAAGTCCAAAAAGTAGTTAATTCAGTTGAGGATTTAGAATCGTGGTGGTCATCAAAGGATTAGAAAAGTTTGCTCCCAAAGATTTTCCCGGAATCATTTCAGCTACGTTATTTGTGGGGGGCTGTAATTTTCGGTGTCCTTACTGTCATAATTCGGATTTAGTTCTGCGGCCGCAGCAATTACCAGACTTCCCGCTTGATTACCTTCTTCGCTTTTTTGATGAAAGACAGAATTGGCTGGAGGGAGTCTGTATTACAGGAGGAGAACCCCTCCTTGATCCAGAAATAACGACCTTCTGTTCTCTTCTTAAAAATAGAAATCTAAGGGTTAAAATTGATACCAACGGATCTTTGCCTTCGAAGCTTCGTCAACTGCTTGATGAGAATCTAGTGGATGTGGTGGCGATGGATATTAAAACTTCCTTAGATAAGTATGGCTTGGTTAGCCAAGCCATAGACGAGGTGGCCCTTAAGATCAAAGAAAGTATTGACCTTCTTCTTCAGACGGACAAAGAGGTCATTTTTCGGACCACAGTTGTTCCTGGTTTGGTGGAGATGGCCGATATCAATAAAATTGCCAAACTCATCGAAAAAGCTCCTCTTTACGTCCTTCAGCAATTTGAGCCCCAGAACACTCTGGATGAATCGTATGAAAGCCTAAAGCCCTATCCTTCTTCTTTTCTGGAAGAAGCAGCTCAGGCCGCCCGGGCATTCGTTCAGAAGGTCAAAATTGAGGGGATATAACCATGGAAGTTAGAGTGAAAAAGATTCACCCCCAGGCAAAATTGCCAAAATATAGCCATGCTGGAGATGCCGGATTAGATTTATATTCGGTTGTCGAGGAAAAATTAGCTCCAGGAGAGATAAAAGCAATTTCTACCGGGATCAAAATGGCCATCCCGCCTGGTTATGTGGGTTTGATTTGGGATAAAAGTGGACTTTCTTTGGAAGGAATCCATCGGTTGGCCGGGGTGGTTGATGCCGGGTATCGGGGAGAAATAAAAGTGGTTCTGGTTAATCTTGGGAATAGTGAATTTCAAGTGGCCGCGGGGATGAAAATTGCCCAAATGCTTATCCAGGCGGTGGAGACGGTGTTGGTTCGGGAAGTGGAAGAACTTGATCCTACCTCACGGGGTGAAAATGGGTTTGGAAGTACGGGAATATTTTGATTCAGAAATTAGTTATCATTTTCCTTTTAACCCGGCGCCAGGAGGCGGGTTGGACCTGATATAGACCAGATTTGATTCAGGGGGGAGGGGATTAATTAGTCATGAAATCGCCAGCGGCTAATTTAATCCACATTATCCTGGTTCGGCCTGAAAACATGGCCAATGTTGGGGCTGTGGCTCGAGCTATGAAAAACACAGGCTTTGAGAAGCTTCGAGTTGTGGGTTTAAGCCCTTTTAGCCCCGAAGCTTTTCGGCTGGCGGTGCATGCCGAGGAAATATTAAAGAAGGCGACCTTTTATCCTGATGTAGCTAAGGCGGTTGGAGATCTCCAAGTTGTTTTTGCTTCCACCGCCAAAAGGAGAAAGAATTTTACCCTTATAAGTCTTGAGGAAGCTATTAAGAAGATAGTCAAGCTTCCTCCCGGAGTTAAGATAGGGCTTCTTTTTGGACCAGAAAGAACAGGTCTTGAATCCCATGATTTAGAATGGGCTAATCATTGTTTTGTCATTCCTCAGGCATCGAGGCAACCTTCTTATAATTTAGCGGGGGCAGTGTTATTAACTCTTTTTTTATTATTTAAAGAAATAAGGTCAGCCGAAGGGTTGTCCTTTCTTTCCTTCTCTTCATCGGAAGAAGCTCCGTTACCGGTCGCCCAACAAAAAGAATGTTTACGACTGATCATGGAGAAATTGAGAGCAAGTGGATTTATTCATCTGACTAATAAAAAACATGTTGAAGAACGCCTTCATGATTTATTTGGCCGTTTGCAGCTAACGGAGAAGGATCGAAAACTCCTTCTTGCGCTTTTCTCCGAAATTCCCTATCATTTTTAATCTTAATTTTGATTGAGCCTCTCAAGAGCGAAATTTTAACGGGTATTTCTGTGAACCGACTCGGAAAGATTAAGTCCGAGGATGAAATTAACGAGGAAGAATTGGTGCTCTGGTGAGGAAGCTAGGGGTTAAGGAGAAACTTCCCAGCCAAAAAAATAAGCGCCTCCGGCCCTAGAGGTGGCGGGAAAGAACCTTAAGGGTGGCTTTTTTCTTCTTGAGGGCAGATTCGGGAGGAAGATAAATTCTTAAATTTATGGAAGACCGCAAGGTTTTATTGAAAATTGGATGGAGGTAACAAGTGGCTAAGGAAATGAAAATAAGTTTTCCTGGCGGGCTCAGGGTAGTGGCGCACTATAAAGGGTTAGTAATTGAAACTGACCAACCTGTTTATGCTGGAGGAGAAGGAAGGGCTCCGGCCCCATTCGATCTTTTTTTGGCCTCCATCGGGACCTGTGCTGCTTATTATGTGCTTGCTTTTTGCCAACAAAGA
>DQWD01000267.1 GCA_011042725.1 Candidatus Aminicenantota bacterium
GAACCTTTGGATTTTATTCTCTGTTAATATGAGTTTCAAAGTTAAGATGAGTTTCAAAACTCTAAACGAGCTGTGCTCAATAGGCGCTCGGCGCCCGAGGCGGCCGGGTTCCCTCGAAGGACGGTTCCGGAAGGCTAAATCTTCAATGTGGCTTTGACCTTCTCCTTGGCCTTTCGTTCGATTTTGTTTCCCCTCCCTTGGGGACAAAGCCAAAAATTAAAATTCCTAGTATTTGTTTTCCGTGCAGTCTGACGAAGCTGTCCAATCAGGTTTTCCCACTCAAAGGAGCATTTAGAGCTAACTTCTATTTTTCGTCCATAATGGAGACATAGTGGAGATGAGAAAAATTAGATTGTCCTTTTCCACTTGGTGAGTAACCCGCCAGGACAAAGTTAATTCTTGAGTTGAAAATAGCGGCTTAGCTTCGTATACTTCTTGATTAGTTGTTCTAAATAAGATATAAGAAAATCAAGGAGGAGAGGATTGGAAAAGGAGACCGTTTAATGAAAACAAAAAAAGTTTTAGTTGTTGATCCCTTAGAAAAAAGAAGACGACGGCTAGCCAGTTTTTTACGAGAGTTGGCTTATGAACTGACTGAAGTTCAAGATATAAAACAGGCCGCTGATAAATTATTGGGAGTAAATAACTTTTCCTTTCTTATTTTTAATTGTTCCCAACTGGATAGCTATCAGGTGGGGTTATTACGCTCCATTCATTCTTTTAATCCCCGCTTGAGCATTATTCTTTTAACTCCTCAAGATGAGCCCTATTTGGGGGTAGAATTGATAAATAAGGGGCTTATCCATCACCTAGGAGAACCTGAAAATTTATCGGGTCTCTACGCTGTGTTAATTAATGAACAAGAAAAGCAAGAGCTTAGATATAAAAATGATTTATATTTAAAAGAATTAAGAAAGTTGAAAAGAGAACAGGAAAGATACCTAAAAAAAGCCGATATATTGGAAGAAATTTATGATACTACCATTGAAAACTTAATGACCGCCTTGGATTTAAGAGATGTAGAGACTTTTGGCCATTCGCGAACAGTGGCTAAGTATTCCCAGGTTCTGGCTCGAATTTTGGGTATCGAGGAAAAAGAAAAGCTTGATAATATTCGCAAGGGAGCCCTTTTGCACGATGTGGGAAAAATAGCTATTCCGGATTCCATTTTGAAAAAAGCCGGCTCCCTCACCGAGGAGGAATGGGAAAAAATAAGGCTTCATCCTTCTTTGGGATTTGGATTAATAAAAGAAATCAAATTAGTTCCTGAGGTGGGGAATATAATTCTCTATCATCATGAGCGATATGATGGGACGGGTTACCCTCAACAGCTTAAGGGAGAGCATATCCCCCTAGAAGCAAGAATATTTGCCCTGGCTGATGCTTTGGACGCGATTACTTCTTATCGTCCTTATCGGAAAGAAAGGGATTTTCAAGTTGCCCGGGAAGAAATAATTAAGAATAAAGCCACCCAATTCGATCCAGAAGTGGTGGATGCTTTCTGTTCGATCGAGATAAGCAAGTGGGAAAAAATTAGGTTTGAAACTACTCGATTTCTTCCCCAGTATGAACCTTGGATAAAGTCCGCAAAGTCGAGGTAACACCTCATCTTTTCTCACCTTTTGGGGTGAGATGAGAGAATAAAATATCCCCCTACATTTCCTCTAGAAAGGCGATTGTTGGAATAATTTATTTTTGACATTATGTTGTCGAATTTAGCCAATGAAATTAAAATAAAATAAAAAAGGAGATAGTAAATAATCCCAAAAGGGGGAAGGAGATTAAACCATGAAAAAAGAAAAAAGCAGTGATTCAGTAGCTATTATTGGCGAAATAGAAAGTCAATTGGAAGAAGTCCTCGTTAAAAAGAAAGAATCAATCGAGAAGGAAGTTGAGGAGAGGATTAAAAGGGAGAAGGAAGAAGCTCAAAGAAAAATTCAAGCCATTGAAGAAGAGCTCAATCAAGAGAAACAAACTTTAAGCACTTACCGTCAGCTTTTTGCGGAATATGAACAAAAAAAGCAAGAAATAAAGACTCAAATCAAAGATCATCTGGCGAAAGCGATCGAACTGCAGAGCCAAATTGAAAACATGACCGCTCAAACCATGACTGAGCTCAAAGTAGTTAGTGAATTAAACCAAGAACTAGAAAAAATTCATCATGAATCCCTGGAAAAAGCTACTTCCTTGAAAAGGACCTTGGAAGAGAAATATGGCATTGTTGCTGAGTTACCAGAAAATAACGGTGATACCGAAGTTGGAATTGATTTAAAACGGGAATTGGTTAGATTGAATAAAATCAAAGAACTTTTGGAAACCAATGAGGTATTTTTAGAGCCGGTTGCCGACAAAGGTGAAGCCCGGGTAGAAGAACAAGAAGGAATTGAAGAAACTGCCGAGCCTATTCCCGAACAAGAAAAAGAAAGCCCAGAAGCTGTCCAAGGAGAAGGTGAAGCATCCGCTTCTTCCGAACCACAAAGTAAAAAGGAGATGGTGGGCCCGGTAGAAAGTGAGAGCGGGGAGGAGATAAAAGCTGAGGAATCTGAAGAGAAAGAAATAAGTAAGGAAGAAAAGGATTCAGAAGCCGAAGTTACCGAAGAGGAGGAATTAAAAACCCCTGGCCAAGAAGAGATTCCCGCAGAAGAAACAGAAACTTCTCAAGTTGAGCAGCCTTCAACGGAGATTGGGCTGGAAGATGCCTACAATCTTTTAGAAAAGTATCGGCAGGAGGAAAAGATTGAGGGAAATGGGACCGTAAGTTTTTATGAACACCAAGATAAAATTATAATTGACAGCGAATATCTGGTTTCCAAAATGAGTGATTACGTAGAAGAAGCCAAGAAGCTTTATATCAAGCTCTCTCAAACCGAATCTCCTCGAGAACAATTTTTTGTCAAGCAGGATATCATCAGCTTTCAAGAAGAACTAAGGAAGATGATGCTGGGAGTAGTTGAATTAGCGGAAAGAGAAAATTGTAAGTTTCCTCAGTTTACCCAGGAAACTATCAACAAAGAAGTGGTCAAAGATGTCTTGGAAAGGGTAACTCTGGGGAATTGGAGTAATCAAGAAGATTTTGCTGCTTTTGATATGTATATCAGAGAGTTAAAAAATGCTTTTACCGCGATCCTAAGTCCTCCGGAGAAGTATCTCGAATCTCTTTACCATGAATTGACGGCCAATTGATGGCTTAAATTTAAATAGAAGTTGTCTTTTATCTAAGAATTACAAAATTCCAAGAATAATAAAATTTCTGTCGAAGGGGGAATTTTAGGAAAATCGGGAAGGGGAGATATTTAGAGATTTGAAATAATCTTCAAGGACGTGACGGTTTTTGAAAGTCAATTCTAAAAATTCTATCCCGGAATGATAATTATAATTTAAAGCATGATTGCTTGGCACACAGTAGACAACTTTACCTCGAGTTTGGAAAACTTTGTTCCCGAGGACAAGAATTATCTTTATTTCCTTATTTTCCGGCAAGGGAATGTTGGTTATAATTTTTGCCCCCCCTAAACTAAGATTAACAGTTTTCGATATTTTTTGAAATCCGTCTAAACTGAGGATCAACAAGCTGGTGGAATAATAACGAGGAAATCGCCGCCTCTCTTTTTTCACCGAAGAATCAATGGGTTGAATAAGAGGTATTTCTTTGGCTGAGAGATTAGAATTACTGAATAGGCAGATTTTATTTTTAGTTAACTTTGCCTTTTCCGGAAGGCCTGGGGATAAAGCTGTCTTTTTTCCCTTGGCTTGAGAAAGAGCAATGTCGGCTTCGTTGGCCAGTTTGATTAAATCTTTTTTAGATAATTGTTTAAGATCAGGAAATTTATCTCTGGTGAAAAAGGAGATCCCAAAGCTCATGGTGAGATTGTGGTTGGGTTGAAACTCCTGGCTTTCAAAATAATATTCTTCCACATTTTTTCTAATTCTTTCGGTAAAGGTCCAGGCTTCTTCGGGGGTTTTGATTCCCGTTAAGAAGAATAAAAATTCTTCGCCGCCATAGCGGCAAAGTAAATCTTCATCCCGGGTGGATGATTTTAGAACCCGGGCTAGTTCGCGGAGCAAGCGATTTCCCGCTTCGTGTCCATTGCGATCGTTGTAATTTTTAAACCAGTCGACATCTCCCATAACCAGAGCAAAGGCGGAATTTTCGAGTCGCCGCTTGCTTTCAGATTTAATCTTGATGATTGCCTTTTCAAAGAAGGGTTCGGCTCGAAGTAAGCCAGTTAGAGCATCATACTGGATCAAATTTAATTTGGTGATGGCAATCCCGATATGTTCACTTAACCGGGTTAAGATTTTTTCGTCTTCGGGGGTAAAGTTCTTGTCTTTTTCACGGGGTGGAGTTATCTTGTTGTAAACTTCCAAGACTCCAATAATTTCTTCATCTTGGCGAATGGGTACACACAATAGATTTTTTAATTCATAACCAAGCTGCTTAAGGTAACGAGGGGAAAGTCTTTGGTCAAATTCAGATGATGGAGAATTGATTGGGGTTCCGGTTTTAGCCGTAAAAGCCGCATAATCCATTTTCTCAAGTAAAACTAGATGAGAAGAAATGTCAGGGTAAGACAAGATTTTGTTATTCCAAACCAGCGGTTTGAGGAATTTTCCAGAAATTTCGTTTTCTTCCACCAGGTAGAGAGAGATTCCTTGGGAACCAATTATTTGTTTTATATCATAAACAATATCGAGGAGATCAGTAACATCATGGGCCTTATGTAATTTTTTTAATATTTCTTCAATTTTCTGCTTTTCTTTTTTAAACCAAATGAATTGCGATTCCAAGGCAACCCTTTTTTCTATTTCTTTTACGATGTGCTCATTGATGGCTTTTTTAATTTCCCTGATCTGGTGGAAGCTTTCCTTAATTTCGATTTCCTGTTGGGCCAATAAATGCCGCAGGTGATTTATTTCTTGGAGAAGAAGGGAATGATCGATGGCTCTTTGTAAAGATTTCCGAAAAGTAAGAATTGATCTTTCTGAATAAGGAAAAGGTTGAGCGTCGACATACCATCGAGTTGGCCAATCTTGAAGGGCGAGCTTAACTCCCTGGTCGGAAGATCCAGTGACGATAACACTAGTTTCGGGTCGAATTAAGCCTTTGAGATTAGCATACTTTCCCAAGATATAGTCAACGACTATTACTTGAAATTGGTGACGCTGGAATTGTTGAATTGCTTCTTGCTGGGAAAGAGCAACCAAAACTTCTCCGAAGGGGGTGAGCAGAGGTTGAAGTTGGGAGGTATCTTCTTGATTCCGCAGCAAGAGAAGTATTTTTAGGGGAGCAAAAGAGTTCATGTTACTATCTATACCCGTTTTTTTGGAAACCTCAACCTTTACTTTCTCCTTAGCGGTTTCTATTTTAATCTTTATTTACTGGAAATGGCAAATAGTTTAAAAAAATTTTCTTTTTTATTATCAATTTTTTTGTTCCAAGTCAACTTCTGAAGTTGTCTTTTTTCTTTGATATGATAAGATTTTATCGATGGCCCAAGTGAGAGTCCGTTTTGCTCCTAGCCCCACCGGACATCTCCACCTTGGAGCAGCGCGAACAGCCCTTTTTAATTGGTTATTTGCCCAAGGAAATAAGGGGAAATTTATATTACGCATTGAAGATACAGATATCGAAAGATCAAGCCAGGAAATGACGAAAGGAATAGTCGCTGGCCTCGAGTGGCTAGGTCTTGAATGGGATGAAGGACCTTACTATCAATCAGAGCGATTAAACTTATATCGGGAGGCAGCGCAGCAACTTGTCGCTAAGGGTAAAGCTTATTATTGCTATTGTTCTCCAGAGGAAATTAAATTAAGGAAAGCCAAAGCCCGCTCCAAGGGAGAGTTTTGGCGCTATGATCGAAGATGTTACTATCTTTCCGAGGCAGAGAAAAAGCGGTTCGAAGCTGAAAACCGGTCCCGGGCAATTAGATTTTTGGTCCCCGGGCAGGAAGAAATAAAATTTGATGATTTGATTCATGGGCAGATTAAGGTTAAAAGTAAAAACATTGAAGATTTTGTTTTATTGCGGAGTGATGGATACCCAACTTATCATCTTTCCGTAGTCATTGATGATCTCAGTATGGGCATTACCCATGTTATCAGGGGAGATGATCATATCTCGAATACTCCCAAACAGATTTTACTTTATGAAGCCTTGGGTGTTCCTCTTCCTCGGTTTGGACATTTGCCTTTAATCTTGGGGCCAGACAAAAAAAAGTTAAGTAAACGACATGGAGTAACCTCAGTTCTTGAGTTTCGCAACCAAGGATATCTTCCCTTGGCTGTTCTTAATTTTTTAGCTCAGATGAGTTGGTCACCTGGGGATGAGGAGCGAATTTACACCGTGGAAGAAATGGTGGCCCGGTTTTCTTTTGATCGAGTGAGTAAAGGAAGCCCCATTTATAATCTTTCCAAGCTGGAATGGCTAAATCATCAGTTAATAAATCAAATGTCAGCGGAGGAACTTTTTCCGGTGATTAGAGAAAATTTGATTCGATTTTCTTTATGGTCAGAAGATCTGGATTCTGACAGAAAAGATTGGTTTCTTGGCCTAATTGGTCTTCTTAAGGAGAGATCAAAGACAATTAATGAATTAGCTAAGAATTGCCGGCCTTTTCTCAGCGACGACTTTCCTCTTGAAGAGGAAGCGGTTAATAAATATTTGACTCATCCCCAATTACCTGAGTTGCTGGACAAGTTGAAAAATGATTTTGAGCAATTAAAAGATTTTAGGCCCGATCTTACCGAGAGGGTTTTGCGTCAACGAGCGGAGGAAGAGGGGGTTAAGGCTGCTCTTTTAATTCATGCTTTGCGAGTTCTTCTTTTAGGGATGAAAGTTAGTCCCGGTATTTTTGATGTTTTAAAATATATGGGAAAAGAGAAAACCCTCCAGAGGATGAAAAAATTACCAACCATGGTGACTCAAATTCAAAGGAGGGAATAAGACTTTTCCCAAGAGGAGGATAACCATGACCAAGGCTATTTTTCCAATTCGGGCCCCGCGCGGGAATAGCCTGCAGACAAAAGGCTGGTCTCAAGAGGCGGCATTACGAATGCTCATGAATAATCTTGATCCTGAAGTGGGCGAAAAACCGGAGGAATTAATAGTCTATGGAGGGACAGGCAAGGCAGCTCGCAATTGGGATTGTTTCCGGGCGATTGTTGAGAGCCTAAAAAAGCTTGAGAATGATGAAACCCTTCTTATTCAATCTGGTAAGCCAGTGGGAATATTTAAAACTCATCCTGAAGCCCCCCGCGTTTTAATTGCCAATGCGTTAATCGTTCCCAAATGGGCCACATGGGATGAATTCCGTCGCCTCGAAGCTTTGGGGCTAACCATGTATGGTCAAATGACGGCTGGTAGTTGGATTTACATTGGAACCCAAGGTATTTTACAAGGTACTTTTGAAACTCTGGCGGCGGTAGCCAAAAAGCATTTTGGAGGCAGTCTAAAGGGGAAACTGGTGCTAACCGCTGGTTTGGGAGGAATGGGAGGAGCTCAACCGCTGGCGGTGACGATGAATGAGGGAGTGGCCATCATTACTGAAGTTGATGAAGAGCGAATCAAACGGCGACTCCAGACCAAATATGTGGACACAGTGGTCAAGGACTTAGATGAAGCGTTGCGGTTGGCTCGGGAGGCTCAGAAAAAGGGAGAAGCTTTATCTATTGCCCTGGTTGGGAATGCCGCTGATGTTGCTTGCGAATTTGTTCGTCGAGGAATTACGCCTGATGTTTTGACTGATCAGACTTCTGCTCACGATGAATTGAATGGTTATGTTCCCCGGGGGATTCCTTACCAAGAGGCTCTGCGGTTACGGCAGGAAAATCCCCAGGAGTATATTAAACGAGCTTATGAATCGATGGCCGTGCAAATGGAAGCGATGTTGGAATTGCAGAAACGAGGGGCAGTAGCTTTTGATTACGGTAATAATCTTCGCGGTCAAGCCCAGAAAGCAGGGGTGGCCAAGGCGTTTGATATACCCGGATTTGTCCCCGAGTATATTCGACCTTTGTTCTGTCGTGGACGAGGACCCTTCCGGTGGGCGGCTCTTTCTGGAAAAGAAGAGGACATCTATACGACCGATGAAGCGGTGCTTAAAGAATTTCCTGAGGATGAAATTCTCCATCGATGGATTAGGAAAGCTCAACAGAGAGTTAAATTTCAGGGGCTACCATCCCGGATCTGCTGGCTGGGATATGGCGAGCGGGCCCGGTTTGGAGCGGTGATTAATGATTTGGTTAAGAAAGGAAAAATAAGCGCTCCCATTGTGATTGGCCGTGACCACCTTGATACTGGTTCAGTTGCTTCACCTAACCGGGAAACAGAAGGAATGAAAGATGGTTCAGATGCGATCGCCGATTGGCCCATTCTGAATGCTTTGCTCAATGCTGTCTGTGGTGCATCTTGGGTTTCGGTTCATCATGGTGGGGGAGTGGGCATCGGACTTTCGATTCATGCCGGCATGGTTATTGTTGCTGATGGGACGGAGTCGGCTGCCCGTCGACTGGAAAGAGTCTTAACGGTTGACCCGGGGAGCGGGGTAGTCAGGCATGCCGATGCGGGCTATGAAGAGGCTATAAGTTTTGCTCGGCAAAAAGGGATTAAAATCCCCATGCTCAAATAGAAAGATAGAAAATTAATTATCTTTATTCATTCGTGTCCCAAAGATATTTCTGCATTTTGGGTAATTTATTGAATTCAATTAAATTACAATATTCCTGCCTAGGGGGGAGTGGGTAACTACCCGCGTGGCGACAATAGTCCTGGATGAAGGCCTTTCTTGCTCGCTTAAACTAAATGTTTTTACCCTGATAATCATGATTTCGAGGAAGTTCTCATCTAGAATTGGCTCCGGGCAGAATAAAATCAAAGAGTATGACTTAAAATTGGAAATGGGGAAATTAGAGTCAATAAGAGTTGACTAAATTGTCAATGAAATTTCCCTAAAGTTGTCAGCAGGGGAAATTGGTAATCTGGAAATTAATATTAACTACTTTATTATCAATAACATATAACATTGATTAACTGGGTTAAGGATTGGTTTATTTATTGCAGTAAAAAAAAACGAAAGGAGGTTTTAAGATGAAATATTTTAAATCCAAAAAGTTTTTAGTTATCCCTTTACTTTTCAGTCTGCTTTTCCTACTTGTTACTTTTCCGGTTGAGGGGAAGGGCCTCACCCACCAGGATTGTCTAGATGCGTTTAAGAGATGCGGAGTTGATGCGGTTATTTCCTTAGTTAGCGGAAGCTATGTGGCCAGTTTGATTTACTTTGGTAGCTGTTTAGTTGGCTATGATTTCTGTGTCCGCTACGTGATTATCAACTAAGGAGGAAAAAATGCAAAACAAGGCTTATAACTGGAGTAGAAAATTTTTGATTTGTGCTTTGGTCTTAGGATTGCTGGTGAGCGGCCTGAATTTGAGTATGTGGGCTGGAGATAGTGATAGTGCCTGCGAAGACGCCCTTATCCGCTGTCTAATAGATTTTCGGCTAGCCGTTGACGGGAGTTCTTTTTATTGCATTATCGGTTATGCTTTTTGTTTAAAATGTGTCAAAAAAAGTTGAAAAGTTGAGATTGTCAAGCTCGAACAGGCGTCTCTTCTTCTAGGAGGGCAAGATGAAAAGAACTCTGGTGACCATGGGGATATTAGTCCTCTTTTTCCTCGGTGCCAATTTTTTACCAGCCAAATCCTTCAAGGTAACTTTGCAAGAGGAGATGAGGTTGGGTAAATTGGATGATGATTTGATTTTTATGTGGGTGGGAATTACCGTTGATGAACAGGGTTATATTTACCTGACTGATGCCCTTGATTATTCATTAAAAAAGTTTTCTCCCCAAGGGAAGTTGGTGAAAAAAGTGGGAAGAAGAGGTCAAGGACCAGGTGAATTCTTAGCCCCTCGCGAAGTTCAGCTGCAGGGTAATTACGTTTTGGTTACGGATCAAAACATAAGGGGGATTAGTGTTTTTGACCGGGAGTTAAATTATCTCCGCAGAATACCTTTTCCTAACCTGATTTTAGACATGAAACCTCTTTCCGGGCAGAAAATAGCTTTGATTCCGGTGGTTGGAGCGGGAGCAGGACAGGTTAAACTTATCGATTTCCAGGGTAAGCTGATGACTGAATTTACTTACACCAAAGCAAAGCAATTAATGCTGGACTTTGCCACTTTGACCTGTGACCAAGAGGGCAATATTTATGTGGCCTTTACTTTTCAAGATAAAATTGAAAAATACAATTCCCAGGGGAAGAAAGTCTGGACCAAGAGGATCCTGAAGGTTAAGTCAGTCTCGCGAGAAAAAGTCGACCGTTTTGAAGTTCCAACTCGCGTTGTCTATAAAGATATATCTATTAATCCTGATGGCCAGATTTTTGTTTTAGGGGGACATTATGCTCAACATCCAAGCCGGGATGTTTTCATTCTGGATCCCAATGGTCGCTACTTAACAAGCTTTACTTTACCCGAGGAAAGCCACACTATTCACGTTGGACCACAAGGTTATCTTTATGCCCGGGGCAATAATGGGGTTTCCCTGCGAAAGTTCAAAATTATTTACCATCTTGATTCCCCCTAGACCTAGAGGCAATGTTGGAAATTGAGTTGGCGTTGATGACTTAAATCTTGAGACTGGAAATAGAGAAATGGCCATTGCTTGGACATCAAGCGATGGCCATTTCTTTCCTGGAGAGTAATAATGAAAAGGGGAAAAGTTTCGCGGTTAAAGAAATTAGGGGCCGGAGTTTGGCTCTTTTTCTTTGTCTTTCTTTTTATTTCGGGAAAAACAAGTCAAAGCCTCGAGCAGGGCGGAGATGGATATCAACCAAAAATTTTGATTTTTATTAACTGGAAAGATTTAATGTGTGCCAATTGTTTAAATAGTTTCGTTACCTTTTTTAATAGCCTTCCTTCCCCTTGGTTAAGAGATAACGCCCTGGGTATTTTGGTTGGCGAGAGGGGACCAAGGGCAGGAAATCATTGGCCAATTATGGCCAAGAAAATTCGTGGTTTTATTCAAGCTAATCAGCTTTCTTTTCCAATCTGGATTGATCAAGGAAGGTTATTTAAGAATATGTCATCAAGAGGAACTTGTCTC
>DQWD01000215.1 GCA_011042725.1 Candidatus Aminicenantota bacterium
AGATGAGCAGCTGAGCCGGCGGCTGTCTGGAGAGCAAAAAGAGGAGGGAAGGAGACTTTCTGGGAAGAGAGGAGCTGGCTAACCTTTCCTAGGCCGAAATAGTTTTCTATTTCGCCCTCTAGAGAAGCCAGTACCAGCGATGCTTTGGCCCCATCTATCCCTGAGCCGCCGGAGGCAACCAGCACTGCTTCCGGAGCAACTTTTTTGAGGGTGGCTGCCAGTTGAAGAACATCCTCTAGGGGAGCGTTAGGCCGGACCGGCGGGAAAGGTCCGCTGACTTCGGGGATGATTTTTTGAAGACAGGAGAGAAGATGGAGATAGGTTTCCTTGTCCCGCCGATGAAGATTGGTTATCAGGGCCAGATGCTTTATTTTTTCCTGGTGAGTATTACTCAAAAGTTCAGTTATTCGGGGGAGGATATCCCAGCCAAAAATATACTTGGTCCAGGAAATAGCCGAGAGCATTTTTTCGGCTTTTTTTCTAAGAGGGGATGATTCTATCATTCTTTTACCTCCTGGGTGACCACTTCTACCACTTGCCCGGAAGTAATAAGGCGATGAACGGCCCGGATGTAGGGAAACATCACTGCATCATGTTCCAGAAAAGGAACTTCTTTTCGGATAAGTTCATAAACTGGCCGGGTGCCTCGGCCAAGGCGTGCTTTAGGCATGACTTCCCGGCGGAAGTCTATTCCCTGGGCGGCAGCTAAGAGCTCGAGAGCCAGGATCCATTCTACGTTGCCCAAGATTTGGCGGGCTTGGCGTGCGGCAATAGAGCCTAGACTGACGTGATCTTCGGTGTTGGCAGAGGAGGGGATGCTGTCGGCACTGGCGGGATGAGCCAGGACTTTATTTTCCGCCGCCAAGGCTGCGGCTGTGTATTGGGTGAGCATAAATCCGGAGTTGAGGCCGCCATGCTTGATAAGGAAGGCGGGCAGGGTTTCTTGGTTGCTGGCTTCATCGGTGAGGCGAGTGAGACGCCGTTCGGAAATATTTCCGAGGTCAGTTAAAGCCAGAGCGAGGTAGTCCATGGCGATTGCTAGAGGTTCGCCATGAAAGTTTCCTCCAGAAATAACTTCAGGTCGGTCTTGGTTGTCAAAGAAAATGAGAGGGTTGTCGGTGGCCGAATTCAGTTCAATTTCAATTACCCAACGAGCGTAGGCTATTGCCTCCCGGACAGCCCCATGAACTTGGGGTAGACAACGCAGAGTATAGGCATCTTGCACGTAGGAGGGGTCATTGGTGCGGAGAAAGGTGCTTCCTTCGAGCAGGCGACGTAGATAGGCAGCACACTCCATCTGGCGGGGATGAGGCCGGGCGGCGTGGATGCGGGGATCGAGAGCTCGCGGTGTGCCGTGAAGAGCTTCTAGACTCAAAGCGCCGGCGATATCAGCTACCCGGGAGATTCTTTCGGCTTCTTTAACAATCAATGCTCCTAGAGCAGTCATCATAGTGGTCCCATTAGTGAGGGCCAGGCCTTCTTTGGCTTCCAGAGTTATGGGATTTAGGCCGGCCCGGCGAAGAGCTTCCTGGCCAGGGAGAATTTTGCCTTGGTATTGGGCCTCACCTTCTCCAATAAGGACGAGACCAATGTGGGCCAGAGGAGCCAGGTCACCGCTTGCCCCCAGTGACCCCTGAGAGGGAACAATGGGGGTCAGACCTCGATTGAGAAGCTGAAGAAGTGCTTCTAGAGTTTCCACTCGGACTCCAGAATGTCCCTGGCTTAAAGTATTAGCCCGGATGAGAACCATGGCTCGCACAGTAGGCGTGTCCAGAGGATCGCCCACCCCCACGGCATGGCTCATGAGGATATTTTTTTGAAGCTGTCGAACATCTTCTCGAGGAATGATTTTATCCTTAAAGGCACCGAAGCCAGTGGTTAGGCCATAAACAACCTGGCCCTCTTTGACAAATTGTTCAACGGCCTGAGCAGCGCGAGTAATGGCAGGTAAAGCTTCGGGAGCGAGGCGAACCTCTACCTCCCCGGGAGAAGAATAAGCCACCTGATAAACATCTTCAATGGTCAAACTCTGGCCGTCTAAGAAGAGAGTTTTTGTCATTTTTTTTCTCCCTTTCTTTTTGAGATTATGGAAATTATTCTTATTGACTAAAACGAAGGATCATCTAAGAGTTTTCTTTTGTTGTTCTTAATAGTTAAAGAAAAAATCATAGAAAAATATTGTATCATTTATACGATGAGGAGGAAATAATGAGGGAAATAATAAAAACCGATGTTGAATATTTAGAGTTTACGTGGCCCAGGAGATATTTTTTTATAGCTGTTGGGGGTATTAAGAGAAGGGGGAGGATTTGGGCCCAGGGAAAAGATGATTTGGCGTGAGAATAAGTTGAAGACTGGAAAGGAAAAGAAGATGCATCCAGTAAGATTGAGAAAATAAGTTTTTTAGTAATAAATCAGGATTTCAGGAAAGTCATTTTCAAGATTGATTGTTTTTTGATATTAATTGGTAATAAGAAGAAAAGATAATGGACAAGAAGAAAGATTTGACTCCCCGGATTATTCTTCTGGGGAGCATCACTGAAGATATAATTGATCTTCCGGAAGGGGCTACTTTTCGTAGTTTGGGAGGAATTCTTTATCAAGCCAGTGTTTTTTGCGCCTTTAAAAAACCGGTTGGACTTTGGGCTCATCTTGGTAAGAATCTGGTCAATGAGTTTAGAAGGCTTACTTCTGGCTGGCGAAGCCTCTCCCGGGCAGCAGTAAAAGTGGTTTCTCGGCCTGGAAATCGAGTTCACCTTTATTATCCACCCCGGGGAGAAAGAGAAGAGATTCTGGAAAATGTAGTTCCTCCTCTAAATTTAAAGAACTTGGCTCGGCGTTTTTCTGCCGGGGATTTCATAATGGCGGTGATTAATTCCGGCTTTGACTTTAGGCGTGAGGATTGGCAATGGCTGGTCAAGCGAATCGATTGCCCAACTTGGCTAGACATTCACTCGCTGGTCTTGGAACCAATTCTCGGTCAACCTCGTCGCTACCGGAGTTTACCTGATTGGCCAGATTGGGCGAGGGGAGTGACCTTTCTTCAAGCGAACCAGCAGGAGCTAGCTTGTCTATTGGGAAATCC
Source organism: Candidatus Aminicenantota bacterium (assembly GCA_011042725.1). Lineage (GTDB taxonomy): Bacteria > Acidobacteriota > Aminicenantia > Aminicenantales > Aminicenantaceae > JdFR-80. The sequence continues at coordinate 3,086 of DQWD01000215.1, forward strand.
CCAAGAAAAGCCAACGCTTGGCCAGATGATTGATTTTTCTCAGCAAGCTGCTTCGTTTGGAGTGGAGGCAGTGGTGGTTACTCTAGGGCGAGCCGGAGTTTTTCTGGGGGAAGGAAACAAGGGGGAGATTCTGGCTCCCCCAGTTGCGGTCGAGCCAGTTGATACTACTGGTTGTGGCGATGTTCTGGCCGCGGCCACGGTGATTGGTTTGAAAGAAGGGCAACCAATTAGAGATGCCCTCAGGCAGGGAATGGAACTGGCAGTTGTCGCTGCTCAAGTAAAGGGAGTTGAGGCAATTTTTCAAGAGCTTAAAAACTACCTAGACAATCTAATAATTTAGTAAATGGAATTTACCGGGAAAAGTTTGCTTCCCTTAAAGAAATTTTGTTTAAAGAAATTGGAATCAGATCTTCACCCTTTATTCATTAGAGGTTGGGGCCAAAATTTTCCCTTTGACTTTGGCGAAAGTCTAACATTATATTGCTGAGGTTTAAATCACATCCGATTTTCTTAGTTTTAAATTTAGTTATAGCTCTTGTCAACTCCCTGACCTTCAATGTTAAGTGAGGGAACTTGGCTCTCTTTCCAACAACTTAGTTGCACTAGTTCTTTCTTTAGGTATAATGATATCTATTTTTTAATGGGGGTTATAAATGCCTAAGTGGTTTGGAACCGATGGCCTTCGCGGTAAAGCAGGTCAATTTCCACTTGACCAATCAACGGTCTTTAAGTTAGGGCAAGCCTTAGTTCACCTCCTGGAAGATAATTATTTAAAACCAGTGATTATTATTGGGCGGGACACCCGGGAGTCGGGTTCGTGGCTGGAAGCTGCCTTGGGAAGAGGGATTGTTTCAGCTGGGGGGGAAGTCAACTCGGCTGGAGTCATTACCACTTCAGCCATTGCCTATTTAACCCGGGAAGAAAAATTTTCGGCGGGAGTGGTCATCTCTGCTTCTCACAATCCTTTTGAAGATAACGGCATAAAAATATTCCAAACCCAAGGCACCAAAATTCCAGAAGAGTGGGAAGATTATCTCGAGGAAAAAATGATGTCCTTGCTCTCCTCCCCCTCCCCATCAGCTTCACCCTCAGTTTCTTCTGGGAAGGAAAATTTTTCTCCAAAACCTGAAAATTATTACCAAGATAAATATCTGGCCTTTCTCGAAGCCAGCTTTGCTGGATGTGCCCGAGATTTAAAAGTTGTGGTTGATTGTGCTCATGGAGCAAGTGTGGCCTATGCTCCTTTGGTTCTATCTTCCCTTGGATTTAAGGTCATCTCTATGGGCTGTTCTCCGAATGGAAGAAATATTAACTTTCATTGTGGTTCTCTTTATCCTCAATCCTTGGCCCAAAAGGTTGTGAACCAACAGGCTGACTTGGGAATCGCTTATGATGGGGATGCCGACCGGGCGATCTGGGTGGACCATCAAGGTCGAATCTTAAATGGGGATCACACCCTTTTTATCCTGGCTCGCTATTTTCAAAAGAAAAAGCTCCTGTCTTCAGATAAAATTGTGGGCACCATAATGAGCAACCTCGGTCTAGAAATGGCCTTAAGTAAGTTAAACTTGAAGCTGGTCCGGGCCAAAGTCGGTGATAAGTACGTTTTGGAAGCCATGCTCTCCGAGGGGAGTAATTTAGGCGGTGAAAGATCGGGACACACGATTATTCTCGATAAGTGCCCAACTGGCGACGGAATCCTGACGAGTTTAAAAATTCTCGAAGTGATGAGCAATGAAAATGCCTCATTAAGTCAATTAGTTTCCGATTACTCTGAGTTTCCCCAACGCCTGATCAATATTCCGGTGAAAAAAAAGCTGGATTTAAACTCTCTCCCCGAGGTGCAAAGCATTCTAGAAGAAGCTCAGCAGGCCTTGGAAGGTAGAGGACGCCTCTTTATTCGTTACTCGGGAACTGAGCCTCTTTTACGCCTTCTTTTGGAAAGTGAAGAAGAAAGCCTTATTGAGTTATGGGGGAAGAGATTACAAGCAGTCTTAAAAAAAGTATTGAATTAAGATATTATAATACTTTAAATAAGCGAAATAAGGGAATATTGATCCACGATTATTAATTCCCTTTTTTCCAAAAAGGAGGATTCATGAGACTAGCGGTGAATGTTGATCATTTTGCAACACTAAGAGAAGCCCGAAAAAGTAAAGAACCCGACCCCGTTTTAGCGGCTCTTTTAGCTGAACAAGCTGGGGCTGGTGGGATAGTGTGTCACATACGGGGGGATAGGCGACATATTAAAGAAAGAGATCTATTTATGTTGCGTCAAACTATCAAGACGAAGCTGAACATCGAGATGGCAGCCACCGCCGAAATGAAAAAAATTGCCCTTGAAGTTAAACCAGAGATTGTTTCGCTTGTTCCGGAAAAACCTGATGAACTTACCACTGAAGGAGGTCTCCAAGTTGTCCAACAAAGCAATTTTCTCCAAAGTCATATTCAAGCTCTCCAAGAAGGGGGAATCAGAGTTAGTATTTTTGTTGATCCTGATTTGGAACAAATTGAAGCTTGTCGGCGGGTTGGAGTTGACCTTATCGAAATTAATACTTCTAGCTATGCGGAGGCAGGGACCCATCAGGAAAGACTAAATGCTCTGGAAAGAGTCAAAGAAGCCATTGGATTAGGACGAAGGATGGGATTGGAGATTCATGCCGGACATGGATTGGATTATTATAACATTCGCCCGCTGGCCGCTATTCAGGAGATTTCAGAATTTAGTATTGGTTTTGCCATTGTCGCCCGGGCCGCAATTGTCGGGGTTGATCGAGCTGTTCGGGAGATGATTCAGCTTGTCGAAAGCAAAAGTCATTGATGGTGGAAAAGCAATGTTCCTGAAGATTAATCGGGAGCGTCTTCAACAAGACATCCTGGAATTAGCTGAGATTGGGCGAGATTCTCGGGGGGGTATCTCACGACCTTCTTTCAGTGAGGCGGACTTCGAAGCGCGCGATTGGTTGAAGCACAAAATTGAGGAAGCAGGTCTTGCCTGCCGCGAGGATGGAGCGGGCAATATTTTTGCCCACCTTGGAGGAGAAGGACCGGTCGTAATGGCTGGATCTCATCTAGATACTGTTTTTAATGGCGGCCGGTTTGATGGAGCGGCGGGAGTCTTGGCGGCCCTGGAAGCTTTACGCCGGGTAAAGGAAGAAAATGTGCCCTTATCTTTACCTCTAGAAATGGCCTCCTTTACCGATGAAGAAGGTAATTTAGTTGGCGATTTTCTTGGCAGTCGGGCTTTTGTTGGAGCTCTTGATGAGAACCTTCTCTATGAAAGCTTGACTTCCTTTGGTCGACCCTTGGCAGATATTCTCCAAGCTACGCCTTTTTCCCTGGAAAGTATTCTTGATGCTCATCTTCACCGGCCGGAATTAACTGCCTTCCTTGAGCTTCATATTGAACAGGGACCAACACTTGAAACTGAGGGGAAGGAAATTGGCATTGTGGATAAAATTGCCGGTAAACAAGATTGGCTTTGCTTATTCTTAGGGGAAACAAATCACGCCGGAACCACTCCTTTTGAGCTTCGTCACGATGCCTTTCTGGCTTTAGCTGAACTTAGCTTCCAAGTTACCCATTATGTGGCCCAAAATCATTACGGAAGCTTTTTTACGGTCAGCAGTGTTCAAACCTGGCCTCGAGGATTTAGCCTCATCCCCGGCCAGGCTGAATTCACAATTGATTTCCGCTCCACCGACGCCGGAACTTTAGACGACATCTCGTCCTTCATTACCAAAACGGCCGACTCAATCTCCCAAACAAGGGGAGTAGATTTTAAATTCAAAGTTATTGACTCAACCCAGCCCGTGGAAATCCAACCCATGATAATCAATCTCCTCGAAGAAGAGGCAGGCAAGTTGGATTATTCATTCCTTCGTCTTCCCAGTCGAGCTGGTCATGATGCTCAAATACTGGCCCAGGTTACTCCCGTGGGTCTAATTTTTATCCCTTGTGAAGATGGAATCAGTCATTCTCCAGAGGAAAATATAAGATGGGAAGATCTAGAGAAGGGAGCTAATTTATTATTGAATGCAATGGTCAGACTAGCCAGTTAGCCACGAAAAAGAAATTGATTTGTCAATATCTTATGGCTCCTCGTTATTTTGAGCGGCTAATGAGTTAATTTTGGATTAATATATCTAGTTATTTTTTCCTTTAGTATGGGGAGTAGTTATCATGTGGTGAGAATTCTATTCTTTTTCTAATTCTTCGGGATTCAGTTTAAATCGACGGGCTTCTTTTTTAGCTGCCCTTTTTCTTTTTTCCTCTAAAATTTTTAACTTTGCTCGCTTAGATCTTTTTCGTTTCTGCCGCCTAATCTTGGCTATTCGTTGTTGTTTCTCACTTTCCTTCCCTTTGATTAAGGCTTCCACTTTTTGACAGAGAATTCTTCGGGCCAAAAAACGATTCAAGGCTTGTGATCTTTCCTGTTGACACTTAACTTCCAGGCCAGTTGGTAGGTGCTTCAAGTAGACACAAGTGGCTACCTTGTTCAAATTTTGTCCGCCGTGTCCCGAAGACCGAATAAATTTTTCGACAAGATCACTTTCTTTGATTCCTAGTTTTTCCATTCGGTGCCGCAGTTCTTCTTGTTTTTTAGTCTTGACGGAAAACATTTTTTTACACGAGTGGAAAATCAAGTATTCTCGGCCATAGAAAACAAAAAAATAAGATTAATAGTTTCACTTCGGTTCTAACTTAGGATGAGGAAAGATTCTTGTCAAGAGAGAAGAATCCACCTCTGCTATTTTTGCCTTATCCCCATTTTTTGGATTTCAAAGTTACTTTTTTTCTGGAATTTTAGATACCAGGAATTTCCCACAATTTTCACAAACGAAAATATCATTGCTTCCATCAAGCGCCGAACTCATACTGGTGGCCAGGTTGATATTACAGCTTTGACAGACGCCGTCAATCACCTCGGCAACCGCATATCCATAACGGGCCATTAAGCGATCGAACCTGTCAACTAAAGCTTCGTCTAGCTCCATCCTAATCATGTTGGCCTGCTCCTGTAAATCTTTTTTCTTTTCTTTATTGGTCTTCCGTAAAGCAATAGTAATCTCTTGCAGCTTCCAGAGAAGACTAGCTCTATTGATAATTTTTTCTTCGTGCTGGGGAAAGAGGAGGGTAATCTCTGATAAAATCTGATAGAGTTCTTCTTTGTTTTGAGCCTCAAACAAGCTCTGTCTAAATTTTTCTTTTCTCAGAAATTTGGCCAATCCCGCAAAAAGATGATTAAACAGTCCAGGAATCGATGGATTCCAGACCACGAGGATGATGAGATGAACTTTCTGATTATCGATCGCCTCAAAATCAATTCCTTCTTGGGAGCGGCCGATAACGACTTGGATATCATGGCCAGAATCTAAACGAGCATGAGGCAAGGCCACTCCATGACCAATGGCCGTTGATTCTAGTCTTTCGCGGTCAATTAATCGAGTTAAAACTAACTTCTTGTTGCTGATTAACTTTTGTTGAGCTAATACTTCCAGAAGTTCATCGAGAGCATCAATCTTATTCTTCGCCTGAAGATCGAATACTATCCGGGAGGGATTTAAGAAATCCGAAAAATGGGATTTTTTTAGCGGATTCTTATTCTCCATGACAATCAAATTTTAGCACAAAGGTCAACCTCTCTAAAGAGAAAATTCAAAAAACTTTCCATTTATTCAGATTAAATTCACTTCTCCTGGCTAATCGCCTTCTAACTGACCATCAGAAAATTCAAATGATAACTTGGAGGGTATCAATTAGATAGTTAGGCCTCATCCTTTGAATAAACTGCCTTTGATTAAATTATTTTTTATCCGTTCGATAGCCCAAATAGACTTCCAGAGTGAAACACAGGGCTTTGGGGATAGATTATTTGGTTGTTTTTTTGACGGCCGGCTTTCCCTCTTTTTCCTCTTCTTTTTTCTTGATATAAACTTTTATTTTTATAGCTGATAAGGGAGTAGCAACTCGCAGATCGGGATTAGGAGGAATGGGAGAGACTACTACTTCAGTGGTTTGGGAGAGATTAGAAAGCACCACGGGAGTGGTCATCACTACTTCTCCCTCTTTGAAACGACTTTTAGGCCCGCGGATAAGAATTTGAGGAGGTAAGACTTCCACCTTTTCTAGTAAATATCCTTCGGGTAAATTGCCAATTAGGTTAGGTCTGACCTCCATTATTTCTTCTCTGGCTTCTTCTAACCGCAGAGAAACTTGGCTGGGATGGATGTCCTTGACTTCAGCTCCGGGGGGGATGCTAATCATGTTAGGAGTTAGGGGATATTCAGTTTGACGGACATCTGCCATTTGGAGGTCAAGAACGACATGGACAGTAGTTGGATTAATTTGAGGCATTAAACTTTGAGGGGCTCGAATCTTGACGTCCACAGTTTCTGGTGGTTTTTCCACCAACTCAAGTTGAGACGGAACATTGTGAACTTCTAAAGGGACGCTGATTGTTTTTTCTAAAAAAGTTCTTTCCTCAGGAATAAGCGTTAGCCAAAGTATAAAGGCAATTAAAAAGGAAATAAGTTTTAATTCCCAATTTTTGATTAATAGATTTCTGAATAGAGTCAACATTTTATTATCTTAAACTCAAGTATTGAATTAACCTTGTTTTCAATTCATCTTTGTCTAATCCTTGGATGAGTTGGCCTTTGATAGCTAAAGAAATTGTTCCTGTTTCTTCCGAGACAACCACAACCGCCGCATCCGTTTCTTGAGAAAGACCAATGGCTGCTAGATGTCTTGTTCTAGTCAAGAAGTTTTTTCCTAAGTTATGGGATTGGGGAAGAGGTAAGAGACAACCGGCGGCAGCTATTTTATTTCCCTGAATAAGAACTGCACCATCATGGAGAGGAGAATGGGGAAAGAAAATGCTGACCAGGAGGTCTTTGGAAAGGAGCGCATCTAATTTTGTCCCTCGATCGATATAACTTTTCAAGGAAACGTCTTTCTCAATGCCAATTAGGGCTCCGATTTTTTTGACTGAGAGATATTCAACAGCCAGGTAGAGATCTTCCATTTTTTCCCTAATGGAGCGCAAGCTGTAAGGTTTACGGAGAGAACGAGACCCAATGGTAGTTAGGAAACTCCGTAGTTCGCTCTGAAACAGCACGATTATAGCGATGATTAAATAGGTGATAAAATTCTTGATCAACCAATGAGAGACATAAAGCTTTCCCCACTGGGTAATGATAAAAAGCATGCCTACAATAGCTAACCCGATGGCCATCTGGTAAGCTTTGGTATCTTTAATTAAGCGGAAGAAGGAGTATAGAATAATGGTTACCAATAAGATGTCGACAAAATCCCCAAGAGTGAAACTCTTAATCGCAATAATGATATCAGTGAACATAGGATTCTTTCTCGTGTTTATTTTCTTTGGGTGAAGAAAAGTGAGTATTAAATATTTTTTCAGCTACTTGAATAGCTTCCTTGATGGGTTGAACGTCATGAACTCGCAGGATGTGAGCTCCTCTAACAATGGCGGCTAAACAAGCTCCAATTGTTCCGGCTAACCTTTTTTCAGGGGGTTGCTCGACTATTTCTCCGATGAAAGACTTGCGGGAGACCCCGACCAAAAGAGGGGCCGAGAACCTTTGAAAGTAGTCAAGGTAGTTGAGTAATAACAGATTGTGATTAAAGGTTTTACCAAAACCGATTCCTGGATCAATTATTAGTTGGCTCGAGTCAAAACCTAATTTTTGCGCCCCGCTTATTCTTTCAGAAAAAAATTGTCCGATCTCTTCGAGGAGATTCTCATAGACCGGGTTAATTTGCATGGTTTTGGGTTGACCCTTCATATGCATCAAAATCACGGTAGCCCGATACTTCTTGGCCAAAGGAAGGATTTCGGGATCAAATCTTCCGGCACTTATATCATTGATGATGTCAACACCTTCATCTAAAGCTTGTTGAGCAACA
>DQWD01000325.1 GCA_011042725.1 Candidatus Aminicenantota bacterium
CAACATTGTGTAACAGGATTTAAATTAGAGTGTAGTCAAGGGTTTGATTATTAAAAGGAGGATATTTATTAATCTAGATAGCTAAGCTATTTTTTCCGTCTCAAGGGGAGGTGGGCAAGGAGTTTTTCCAATTCCTGATTAAGTTTTTCCCATTGTTGGTAGGATTGGTCTAGTTCCCGGCTGAGCTGGGCATATTCTTTTTGGAGAGCTGTGATCTGGGGCCCGCCTGCTTGGTAGGTTTGAGGAGTAGCCAGTTTTAGTTCGATTGCTTTTTTTCTGTTTTCTAGGTTGGCGATTTTTTGTTCCAATTCTTTAATTTTTACTTGCAGAGTTCGCCTCATTTTACTAATCGCTTGGCGGGCTTCAGCTTCGCGTCTTTTTTGCTCTTTTGATTTGCGGCGTGAAGACGGTTGAGCCGGGCGAAGGAGAGATTGGGCGGTTAGCGAGGAAGGCTCATCCGGCGAGAGGGGAACAAATTGAGGGTGGTTTTCTGGGGCCTCAGCACCAGATGGAGAAGAAGGGCGGGCTTTTTTTGCTAAATAATAGGAATAGTTACCATGATAAGGAATTAACTTCTTGTCTTGAATGGCTATCACTTTATCGACTATTTTGTCTAGAAAATATCTGTCGTGGGAAATGACAAGCACGGTGCCCTCGTAATTACTTAGAGCCTCTTCGAGGGCTTCCCGGGCCATTAAGTCAAGATGAGTTGTTGGTTCGTCAAGGATTAGAAAGTTGGCCGGGGAAAGAAGGATTTTGGCGAGGGCCACCCGGGCTTTTTCTCCACCCGAGAGAATTTTAATTTTTTTAAAAATGTCATCACCTCGAAATTGGAAAACTCCGAGTACTTCCCGAATAAAAGGCACCCTATCTTCGGGTGTTGAGCTAAGTATTTCATCGTAGATTGTCGATTCGGGGTGAAGAATTTCCAGTTGATGTTGAGTGTAGTGTCCGATCTTGGTTCTCGCCCCTAAGCGGATAGTCCCTTTGGTAGGTTTTAATTCGCCGGTGATGAGGCGGGTCAAAGTTGTTTTGCCTGATCCATTGGGCCCGATCAAGGCTATCTTTTCTCCGCGAATCAGCTGCCAATCAATTCCTTCAAACAGCCATTGGTCAGTTTCATAGGCGAAGTAGAGTTGCTTCATAGTCACCACATCTTTATAACTGGGGTGATGGATTTGGAAACGAAAATCAAAGCGAGGCAAGGGGGGAGGAGGTTCAATAGGACGCATTTTTTCGAGATGCTTAAGACGGCTTTGAACTTGGCGGGCTCTTTTTTTATCGGCTCGATATTTCTGCACAAAACGAATGATTCTTTCTCTTTCGGCCTGTTGTTCTTCGTATTTTTTGCGCTGCTGCTCAATTTTTTTTCGCTTTTCTTGAAGATAAATCCTGTATTTCCCGGGATATTTAGTTAAAGTGCCCTTTTCCAGCTCGTAGATATCTTCGGCCAAGCGGTCGATCAAAAAACGATCATGAGAGACCAAGACAATGGCGCCAGGAAAGCTGAGAAGATATTGTTCAAGCCATTCTAGAGCCGAGAGGTCAAGATGATTGGTTGGCTCATCCAAGAGCAAGAGGCCGGGTTCTTGGAGAAGGAGCCGAGCTAAATGGGCCCGCATTATCCATCCCCCACTGAACCGGTTTAGCGCCCGGCGGAAATCTGGCAAGGAGAATCCCAGTCCGGATAAAAAAGTTTTAGCCTGAGCTTCGACCAGATAGCCACCCAAAGCTCGGAATTTCTCTTCCCACTCTCCTAACAAATTGAGAAGGGACGAGTCTTCTTGTTTTTGATTGGCCAGTTGGAGATGAAGGTTTTTAATTTTTTTTTCTAAACTTACAATGTCAGGGCGACCATCGAGGACATATTCCAAGACGGATGAGTTTTGGAAGTTTATTAATTCTTGAGGCAGATATCCAATCCGGAGATTCTTAGGGAAAATGATTTGTCCCTCTTGAGGAGTTAGTTCGCCGGTTATTAAGCGGAGCAAGGTGGTTTTCCCGGCTCCATTAGCCCCAATAAGAGCTATTCTTTTCCCTGCAGGTACTGACCAAGACAGACGGGCTAAAAGTGGCTGGCCGGCTACCGAATAAGAAACATTATTAAAAATAACCATTGGTTCTCCAGACGGCTATGGGTCGCCTCGTACTACTTTTTTCCATGGTTTTAGATGGAACCAGAGAATCTGGAAATCGCTGCTCTTTAGTCTTAGTTGGACCTCTAATTTTCCTCAATTTAATCATTTCTGGCCTGGATAAAGGTCAGGAAAATTAAAATCATAGCTTATCTTCTTTAATTTTCCAACTGAGCCTCTAGAGGTCAAGTCAGCCGGGCGGGGTTGATCTTTCTCTCCTTTCCCCGATTAAGAGCAGGCCAAAGGGGCGGGCTGGAAGATAATTGTTTTCAATTTCTAAAAGACGAAGATCGACGGATTTCATTTTGTTATAATAATCAAATGTTATAATAATAAAAATGAAACAACCGAAGATAGAGTTATCTTTTTACCTCAGAATGGCAGAAGCCCTAGATATCCCAGATTTGCCCCAGATTACCCGAATTTTCTGCCCGGTCATGTTGCCCGCAGAAGGGGTCCAAAAAAATGCAAAAAATTTCTTGATTGGCCTTATTAATCTCCGCTGCTGGCCCGACATTCACTTTAACTGATGATTTTCCCCAAGGAGGATAAGATGCAAGGACAAGCTCTCAAGCGAAGAGAAGTCATTAGAAGGGGACTGGCAATGCTGGTTTTTTCCCCTTGGTTAGGAGGGTCCCCTTGGCTGGAGAAACCCCGCTTAAGCGAAGGGCTGAGTTTTTCTGGGGCCAAACCTCTTTATTTAAATCAGAATGAAAGTCCTTATGGATTACCCCCCAGAGCTCGCCAGGCAGCCATCGAGGCTTTAAGTCAAGCTCATCTCTATCCTCATGAACATTATGTCGAGTTAAAGGAAAAAATTGCGGCTCGAGAAAGAGTGAAAACCGAGCAAGTTATTTTGGGAGCCGGATCGACCGAAATAATGACTATGGCGATTAATTCCTTTGGTAAGAAGGGAGAAGTAGTGATGGCCGCACCTACCTACTTTGACTTTGAGTACTATGCCTCGCTGGCAGGATGCAGGATGAAAAAAGTTCGGCTTGATAAAAATTACCGTCATGATTTGGAACGTCTGTCAGCGGCGGTCACTTCCCGAACCAGTTTGATTTACATCTGTGATCCTCATAACCCCACGGGTACTGTGGTTGGCGGTCAAGAATTAAAATTGTTTTGCCAGAAAGTATTAGCTAAATATAGTCCCCTCATCCTTATTGATGAAGCTTATTACGATTATGTTGATGACTTCTCTTATGAATCAATGATTTCCTTGATTAGGGAGGGGTATCCCGTTTTGGTCATCAGAACATTTTCCAAGATATATGGTTTAGCCGGAATGAGAGTTGGTTACGGGCTGGCCTCTTCGGAGACAATTAAAACCTTGGAAAAAGTGAGAACCAATTTTGCCTCGATTGCTTATCCCAGTTTAAAAGCAGCTCTGGTAGCTTTAGAAGAAAGCAATTTTTTGCAACAGGTTAAAGAAGCTAACGCTCGGGGGAGGAAATTTGTGACGAAATCACTGGCTGAGCAAGGTTATTTTGTTTTACCCAGTCAAACAAATTTTGTGCTCTTTGAAATAGAGGGTGAAGCGAAACAATGGGCGCAACACTTGGAGAAATTGGGTGTTTATATTCGAGATTTTCAATTCAATAACCAAAACTGGTTGAGAGTTACTTTAGGTCGTCAAGAAGAGATGGAAATTTTTCTTAATCGCCTTAAGCAAGTTAAATCGTCTTATCTCAAGTTAAATCGTCTTATCTAAAGATTAAGGGATTACCGGCCTATTTTGCCGGGTCGAGCCGGCGATGATTAGTTAAAAGATTTATGTTTTCGAAAGCAGCAACTGTAATCGGCGAGCAAGCGGGGAACGAAATTAGGAAACTAGGCTTTGAAGGTGAGATGTTATGAATAAAGGCGATTCTTTTAGAAAATTAAGATCTGATAAAAATGGGGAAAAATACAGGCTAATAAAGGAGAAATTATGATTTCCAAGACTAATTTTTATGGTTATCAAGGAAGATGGGCCTGGGTCGATTTAACCCAACAAAGGGTGAGGATTGAGGAACCCCCGCTTGAGTACTATAAAAATTTCATCGGTGGCCGAGGGGTACAAGCGGCCTTAATTCATGACCTAATCAAGAAAAAAGGCCCTTTGGAGGATCCTTTAAGCCCCCTGAATAGGATCATTATTGGCAATTCTTCTTTGAATGATACTTTCATCCCTACTGCTGGGAGGGGATCTTGTTCCTTTATCAGCCCGATGACGCGATCACCCCAGGCAATTCCGGGATTACAAGATCATCATCCAGTGTGGGGTTTAATAACTCATTCCAGTTGTGGTGGGCACTTTCCCAATCGTCTAAAAAGAGCGGGCTTTGACCAAATTATAATTGATGGCCGGGCTGACCAGCCGGTAAGACTACTGGTGTGCGAAGGCCAAGTTACAATTGTTAAGGCGGAAGAAGAACTATTTGAGATAAAAGGAGGCCAGAAGGTTCCCCGCCCCACCTCAGCCATTATTTCTTTTTTAAACCGGAAATACCCCGGTTCCTCCTCGGTGTGTTTAGGCCCTGCGGGGTGGAACCTCATCCCTTATGCCAATTTGGTGCTCGATTATCATCGTAATTTTGGCCGCGGGGGAGGGGGAGCTGTTTTTGGTTCCAAGAATTTGGTGGCTATTACTGCCTGGGGCAAACAACCAGTGAAAATTTTTGATGAAGAACAATTTAGTAAGTTGACTAAAAAAATAGATCAGCAGGTTGAAGAGGCCGTAGCTGATCCGAATCAAACTGTTTCATTCCGGCCCCAGACGGGAACAACTTGGTGGTTGGATAGAGCTTTTCGAGGTGACTATTTGGGCCAGGTAGGAGGTTATCTTCCCTGGCATAATTACGATGAGGGTTATTTTGACCCGAGTAAGTATGAGCAAGTTTCCACCCGCGCTTTTTTAAATATTTCGGGTAAGCATCAAGTGTGTCATCGCTGTCGCCATGTTTTCTGTACGCGCCAAGCCAAAGTCGCCCAGGGGGAATTTAAAGGAGAGGGGGTTAGACCTGAGTTTGAAACCATCGCTTTGTGGATCAATTGCTGTTTAATGGACCGAGAAGCCATTTTTTATTTAAACAAAAGGGCCAATGATCTGGGAGTGGATACTATGAGTTGGGGGAGCCTGACAGCCACAGCGATGGAGCTCACAGAAAAAGGATTCCTAGTTGACTACCAAGGCTCGCTCCGCTTTGGAGATCCCCGGGAAATGCTCCTCTTCTTGGAAGGAATCACTTATCAGAGCAGTCCGTTGGGCGAGTTATTCGGTCGTTATCCTGATGCTGTTATTTTGGAGCTGATCGCCAGTCAACCTAGGTCTTATCATCAAGATATAATATATTGCTTTACTCAGACTTACGGGGGGTTGGGCTATGCAGGGATTGAGCCCAAAGTCTTTCCAGGGATGTTTACGGCTTATGGTACATCCAACCGGGGACGGGGTGACCATACCTATGCTTGGACTATTCAGGCTGAAGAAGCAGGATTAAAAGAGCCTGAGGAACTAGCTGCTTATGTGCTCCAAGCTCAAAGAGGAAAAGCAATGATTGATTCCCTAGGATTATGCGATTTCTTTCCGGTTGATATTTTCCAAGCAGAGTTTATTTCCCTTTATCATGCTTTGACGGGCATTGCTTATGATGAAGCTTCGTGGCGAGCCTGTGGGCAAAGAATTTTCAATCTCGAAAGAAAAATTAATAATTACCAAGGAAGAAAAAGAAGTTATGATGCCTTTATTCCGGCTAAGTTGCTTGTTCCTTTGAAAGATGGCCCCCAGGCTGGCAAGGCGGTGCGACCTTTGCTCTACCACAGAATCCTTGATCATTATTATCAACTTCAAGGTTGGACTGATCAAGGAGAAGCCCCGAAGGTTTTATTTGAATTTTGAGGCGAATTTTTTTATAATCCTTCCACCTATGCCAGAAAAAATAGATATTGATTATGTCTGCTCTTTAGCGGCTCTCCGTTTAAGTGAGGAAGAGAAAAAAGAATTAGCTCCTCAATTACAGCGGATAGTGGAGTGGATCGCTCAGATCTCCAGTTTAAATTTAACGGGGATAAAAGATAAAGAGTTGAGCACGGTTAGCTTGGCAACTCCCTTGAGAAAAGATGTGGTTCAAGGTAGCTTATCCCCCGAAGAAGCTTTAGCCAATGCCCCAGAAAAGGAGAATGAATTATTTAAAGTTCCACGGGTCATCGAAGGAGGAGACAGCCAAGAATGATTTTCCACTCTGCCTTAAAATTAGCCCAGGCTGTCCGGAAGAGAGAAATTTCAGCTGAAGAGGTTATTAACTATTTTCTGCGCCAAATAGAAGTCAAAGAAGCGGGGATTAAGGCTTTTATCACCGTTTGTGCGGACCAGGCTTTAGAGCAGGCCCAGGCCTTAGACCGGAGGACTGATTTGCCTGGTCTTCCTCTGGCTGGAGTTCCGGTAGCCATCAAAGACAATATCGTCACCAAAGGAATAAAAACTACCTGCGCTTCTCGAATTTTAGCCAATTTTTATCCTCCTTACGATGCAACGGTGATTAAGCGCTTGAAAGAAGCGGGAGCAGTGATTATTGGTAAGACTAACCTTGATGAATTTGCCATGGGATCTTCCACGGAGAATTCAGCTTTTTACCCCACTCGAAACCCCTGGAATTTGGAATGCGTTCCTGGAGGATCAAGTGGGGGGTCAGCCGCGGCCGTGGCGGCTGGAGAAGCTCCCTTAGCTTTAGGTTCTGATACAGGAGGATCGGTTCGCCAACCCGCTGCTTTTTGTGGTTTAGTGGGGTTGAAACCAACTTATGGGCGGGTTTCACGCTATGGTTTAATTGCCTTCGCTTCTTCCTTGGATCAAATTGGTCCTCTCGCTAGATCGGTTGAAGATTGTGCCTTATTAACTCGAGTAATCAGTGGTCATGATCAGCATGATTCTACTTCTTCGCCGCGGAGTGTTCCTGATTACTTAGCGGAGCTCAGTCAGCCTTTGGAAAATATCAAAGTGGGAATAATTTCTGGCGACTTGCTTAAAGATGTTAATCCCGAAGTAAAAGAAGCTTTTTATTTTACTGTCAAACAATTAGAAGAGGAAGGCGCCCAAATTGAGGAGTTACATTTTTCATCTTGGGCGATAGGTTTGCCTTGTTATTACATCATCGCCCCTTCGGAGGCCAGTTCAAATTTGGCCCGTTACGACGGCGTGCGTTATGGTTATCGTGATTTAAGCGAGAAACAGCTCCTTTCGATGTATCAAACCACCAGAACAGAAGGTTTCGGAGCGGAGGTTAAACGGAGAATTATTTTAGGAACCTTTGCCCTCAGTGCCGGCTATTATGAAGCTTATTATGGTCAAGCCTCGAAAGCCCGGCTGTTAATTAACCAAGAATTTCGCCAAGCCTTAGATAAAGTAGACTTTATTCTTACCCCAGCCACCCCCGAACCAGCCTTTAGTTTCGGAGCTAAGGCTGACCCCATAGCTATGTACCTTTCGGATATTTTTACCGTCACGGCTAATTTGGCTGGAGTTCCAGCTCTAACTCTTCCCGTGAGGTGCTCAGCGAAGGGATTACCAATTGGAATTCAACTTATTAGTGATTTTTTTCAAGAATCTGAATTGTTTAGGCTTGCTTTTTTAGTTGAAAAAAAAGTAGAATTTATAAAAGAATATAATAAAATAAATTAGAAGGAGGACCAATGAATCGGAAAGTTATTTCCATTATTTGTGTTTTATTTCTTATGGTGGCCTTCCAAAGTTGTGCATCCAAGCCGGAACAAACTATTTTAAAGCGGTATTTTGATGCCGTGTCTCTCAAGGACACCACCACGATGTCGACTATGGCTTTAGAGCCGCTAAGTATCGATTTTGATAGCTGGAAGATTGTCTCAATTAGTGAAGAAATATTGGAACCTTTTAAACTTCCCGAGATGGATAAGAAAGAACAAGAACTGAAAAAGAAAGTTGAAGAATCGGTGGGAATAACTTTGGATGCTCGCGATGCTCTTGATGAGGCCAAGTTTGAATTGGAAAATGCTCGTACCCGGTCTGCGCGGCGAGCGGCTAAACAGAAGGTAGATGAGATGCAGCAAAAATATGATGAGCAATATGAAAAACATAAGAACTTGCAAAAAGAATACAATGAAGCCAAAGCTGCTGCTGCCCGCGAAGAAGAGATCGCCACTTTTTCCCTTGGAGCCGGTGAATTACCCACCATCAGAACATTTACAGGAGAAGTAAGATATAAAACAGTCGAGATCTCGGTTAAAGAAAAGAGTGGTGAGAACAAGACTTATCGTTTTCACTTGCGAAAATACGATTTAACTGACGAATCACTGGGCCGTCATTATCGTGGCCGATGGATTATTGAGCGGATCGAGGAGGTTAGCTAAAAAACTTTTAATTAGCTAGGTTAGGATTAACAGGCGTGGTGATTTGACTCAAAGTTAAGAGTATCTACTAGTATCGATTGCCAATCCATTTTATTTGCTACGCTGAGATGTATTGACACTTTTCGTCAATTAGTTTATAAATAAGCAATATTTTTCCTTGGGCCGTTAGCTCAGAGGGAGAGCACCGGCCTTTTAAGCCGGGTGTCGCTGGTTCGAGTCCAGCACGGCTCACCATTGATGCGCCCCTGTCGTCTAGCCAGGCCTAGGACATCGCCCTTTCAAGGCGGCAACACGGGTTCGAATCCCGTCGGGGGCGCTTTTTTTTGAGTCAGAGCTTAGCTAAAACTCAATTTCTAAAGTTTTTATTTCGTTTTTGCCGAAAGGAACGCTAATTCTCCACCCCTGATAAGACAGCTTTTTTTGTCGCTTTTCCATTAAATCAACTTCATAGATTGCTTTAGGCTGTTTATAAAATTTGACGCTAGCTTCGGTGGCTAGTCCCTCCGACTCATAAAAACGAAAAATAAGAGTTGGCCGGTCTTCCGCCTTTTTAACTGTGCTCAGAATGATGTTGCTCGGGCTGATTTGGCAGAATGATTGTTCTGGAGGAAAATTTTCTCCGGGGGAGGAGGAAGCATTGGGGGGTTCAAAAAAGATGGCTCGCAACGGAAGATTAAATTCATAAGCGCGGAGAACAGTATTTGCTTCCCGCCAGTCTCCTTGATGGGGATAGAGAGCATAGGAGAATGAATGTTGGCCCCGGTCAGCAAGAGGATCGGGCCAAAGCGGGGAACGGAGCAAGGTCAGTCTCATTATATTTCCGGAGATATCATGCCCGTATTTACAGTTATTAAGCACGCTGACACCGTAATCGTCTCCCGAAAGATCGGCCCAGCGGAGAGCCGCCACTTCAAAGCGAGCTTTTTCCCAGGGAGTTTGTCTGGTTGTTGGGCGTTGAATGAAAGCATAAGGTATTTCATAAGTTGCCTGCTGGGCCTCGATTTGCACGGGGAAAGCTACTTTCAGGAGAGTATGTTCTTCCCACCAATCAGCGTGCATGTTAATGTCAATTCGGGGTAAATCTTTGTAGATGATTATCTCCTGGGTGAAAAAGGAAGAAGGGAAATCAGTGGTTGGTTCCCGGCGGGCTTTAGCTAAGCCTAAAAAGCTTTTATCGATTTTAATCGAGGCTAAAACAGGCCCTTGATGATTAATTTGGAGATGATCATATTTATTAAGGTTCCATTGGCGGCCTGTATAACCTATGTTCCAAGCATCCCAGTTGGCGGGAATATCTTCGAAAAGCTGGAGTTGGTTAGCTTGTTGTTGGGGAGAAATGACTTCCCTTTTGGCCCTTTTGTCAAAAATGCTGATAATATTGCCTGTTTCCGGATGAAGGACAATCTTGAAAAACTGGTTTTCCAGGGAATATTGACTAACTTGGAGGCTGGTTTGATAAGCAAGAGATGGAGCCTCTCTTACCTGATAAACCTTGTAACCCACCGCCGGGACTTTTTGGGCTATGAAGCAGAGATATCTCTCTGGACCGGTAGTAATGATCTGGGAGGGAATTATTTCCCCTTGGTAATTTTCCACCACCAGATTTTTTTTGTTCGCCAGAAAGGGAGGAAGAGCGATTTTCACCAAGCCATCTCTTGTCCAAGATAGAGAGTTAAAGACAAGAAGAGGTAATCGGTCAGCCGGAGGGCGGTAATTAATTTTTTGGGCTAAAGAAAGTAATCCTTGGTTGATTATTTTCTCCAATATTTGCTGGGCTTGCTGATAAAGTTTCTCGGCATCTCGATACACTGGATGAATACTAGAGCCAGGCAAAATATCGTGAAATTGATTAAGTAAGACCTTTTTCCAGGCTTTGGTTAGTGACGTTTGAGGGTAATTTTTCTCTTCTGGCTGGCAAAATGCACTGATCTTTTCAGCCTCGACGAGCCGGTATTCCAGGTAGCGATTCCATTTTTTGGTCTTGGCTTGAGTAGTATAGGTTCCGCGGTGATATTCGAGGTAAAGCTCATCTTTCCAGAGCGGGATGGTTCCAGCGGCTTTTTTCTTGATTTTCTTTATAAATTCAGAGAAAGGGCTGTGAATCAAGCGGGGAAACAGAGCTTGCTCCTGGTAAGAACGGGCTCTCTCCAGCATCTCTCGGTTGGGGCCGCCTCCATGGTCGCCAAGTCCATAGAGGAGATAAGTGTCTTGTAAGCCAGTATTGCGTTCAAAATTCTTGAGTCCTTGGATCATTTTTTCTGCCTGGAGACTACCGACATATCCCGTGGGGGGAAAATAAGTTAAGATCCGCGACCCGTCCGGAGCTTCCCACCAGAATAGGAAATAAGGGAAGGAAGTAGTATCATTCCAAAATATTTTTTGAGTCACAAACACTTCAAATCCTGATTTGACTAGAAACTGAGGCATGTTCCAGTTGTAGCCAAAAGAGTCAGGATTCCAA
>DQWD01000202.1 GCA_011042725.1 Candidatus Aminicenantota bacterium
AGCAGAGTTTTCTTGATGAGCTCCAAAATTTGTTCGCTACTTAAATCTAAAGGTAAAATAACATCTCTATTTTCAATCACAAGGGCTTGCCAAGGATTGACGGATAAATTTCCCTGGAGAGGTTGGCTAATTCCCCCCCAGAAAGCAACCACTAATAAACAGATTATAACTTTTTCTTTCATGATCATTCCCCCATTTACTTTATTATCTTTCGACCTTTAGAGGCAATGTTTTACACTCAAGAGTATTTACTTCATAATAATGTTGGGTTAAGGTGGAGAAAAATTTCATTTTCTCACCCCTTTTGTGATAATTAAAAGATAAAAAAAAATATGTTGTCAAGATTTTTTACCCAATTAATTTTTTGTGAGGTCAAGATATATATAAAGAATTTTCAGCTCTTTTTTTCATACCTCTTTTATGGCAGTTTTTCCGGGCGTAGTAGAGGTATATCTTTTTTATCCCTTGCTTTATTTTTGGCCTTATCCGATTATTTGGGGACTTCGGACTCTGTTTGACTTAAAGATAACCCAGCGATATAATAATAAAAAATGCCTAAGTTTCAAATAGGTGATAAAATTATTTATCCCAATCAGGGAGTGGGAGTTATCGAGAATGTTCTGGTTGAGGATTGTTATGGACAAGAAGAAGTTGTTTATCATGTGCGCATCCTAGATAACAATACTCTAGTCATGGTTCCTTCCTCGAGCATCGATAGCATGGGCATTCGCAAGCCCATAACCTCAGAGGGAATTAGCGAAATCTATGAGATCTTGAAGAATGGGAAGGTTAAGATAAACAGCAATTGGAAAGGCAGATACAAAGAGCATACTGAAATGATGCAAAGTGGAGATATTAAACAAGTTGCCCTGGTTCTAAAATCTCTTTATCATCTTCACCAGGAGAAGCCTCTTTCATTTCGGGAGAAAAAAATGATGGAAAAGGCCAAGAGATTGTTGATCATCGAGCTTTCCGAAGCAAGCCACTTTCCTCCGGCGGAAGTAGAAAAAGAACTTATGGCCAACTTAATCGCGGGTCTTGACTTTAAATCTTCCCCCTTTGGACAGTGAGCAAGTAAATAAGTACGAATGCTTATTCCAGCTTTTCTGCTTTTTTTCTTTTTTTTGGCCTTAAGTGCTTTTTTTTCTTCTTCAGAAACGGCGTTTATTGCCACTAATCCTTATAAGATCGATTATCTTCAGCAAAAAGGTTCAAGAACAGCCCGGCTGATAGCCAAAATGACCGCTAAAATTGACCGGTTGCTGGCGACTATTCTTATCGGTAACACCTTGGTCAATACAGCGGCAGCCTCAGTGGCCACTTTTATATTTGTTACCTTGATGCCTGAACAGAAAAACCAGGCGGTTGTTTGGGCGACGTTGACCACCACTGTTTTTATCCTCTTTTTTTCCGAGCTTACTCCCAAGACTTACGCTACCTATCATCCTTTATCTTTAAGTCGTTATTTTGCTCGACCGATTCGTTTTTTTATGTATCTCTTTTATCCCCTTGTTCAGTTTTTTACTTTGTTAACCCGTCGCCTTTTTCCGGCTGCCGACCGGCAAGAGAATAAGGAGATGAGTCCGGAAGAGATAAAAATTTTACTGGCCTCTGGGGTTAGTGGCTTGTCTGCCTGGAGGAAAAAAGTAGTTACTGAAGCCCTGGATATTGGCAAGCGAAATGTGCGGGAGATTATGGTTCCCCGCCCTCAGGTGAAGGCCGTGGAAGTTGCGGCTCCTCTTGAGCAATGGATCACGGTTATTGAAGAAGGATATTCTCGCCTGCCTGTTTATGAGCAGCGACTGGATAATATCATTGGGACGGTTCATGTCAAAGACTTAATCCCGTGGTTAGTTAAGGGTAAAACTCCTCCCTTGCGCGAGATTATTCGGCCCCCTTATTTTATACCTGAATCGGCCACCTTGGAGAAGGCTCTCCGCCAAATGCAAACCACTAAGAATCATTTGGTGTATATTGTTGACGAATACGGAAATTTTGAAGGAATTGTCACCTTAGAAGATATTATTGAAGAAATTGTGGGGGAGATTCAGGATGAGTATGACCGGGACTTAGAAGTGCTTATTCAAGAAGAACAGCCGGGAGTTTTTATCGTCAGAGGCCAAACCCCGCTTAAAGAGCTTAAACAAAAAATTAATATTGAGTTACCGCCTAAAAGTGATTTTACTACCGCGGCTGGCCTATTCTTGAGCGAATATGGGCAGATTCCTCAGGAAGGAGACGAAATCAGGTGGGGTGGTTTTCGCCTGGCGGTCTTAAAAATGAGTGGGCGGCGCATTCAGCTGTTGCGGTTCGAAAAAGAAAGTCGTAACATTGAAAGTCACAATGAGAGTAATCGCCACTAATAAAAAGGCCCTTTTTAATTATGAGCTTCTTGAAACCTACGAAGCGGGACTTGTTTTAACCGGAAGTGAGGTTAAGTCCATTCGCGAGGGCCGAGTCAGCCTGAAAGAAAGCTATGCCGAGATAGTCGATGGCGAAGTATTCTTAGTTAATTGTCATATTAGCCCGTATCCTGCGGCTAATATTTTCAACCATGAGCCCAAACGTCGCCGTAAGCTTTTGCTGCATAAAAGAGAAATTAAGCGCTTAATGGGACGGACTTCGGAGAAGGGCTATACCTTGGTGCCGACCAAGCTATACTTGAGTGACAGGGGTAAAGTTAAAATTGAAATAGCACTGGCCAAAGGCAAAAAAGCTTATCAAAAAAGAGAAGCCATCCGCGAGCGGGATCGGGAACGAGAAATGAGGGCCGAGCTAAAAAAGTGGCGTTAAAAATAAAATTTGCTTTTTCCGCAATTTGTTCCAGTTGCTTTAATTGATTTGGGTGGCGGGTTCATTAACTTTATTAAGATTAAGTTCGATAATGAGCGGGGCATGATCCGAAGGGGTGGGTGCCCGGCGCCGCCGGGGCCAGAGGTCGACATAACAATCTTGGACAAGCTCTAAAAATCGAGCTGTGCTAAGGCATAAATCGAGGCGCAGGCCTTCATTTCTCCAGATGGCTCCTCCGACGTAATCCCACCAAGTAAATTGTTGCTGCTGTGGGTAAAGAGCCCGAAACACGTCAAGTAAACCCAAACGGAAAAGCCTGGCTAAGGCTTGTCTTTCCTCGGGCAAAGTGCCGATGGTACCGGCTAGTTTCTTGGGAGAGAAAACGTCCAAATTGCTGGGAGCAATATTGAAATCCCCCATGACTGCCAGAGGATCCTGGAGATTGAAGGTTGTCTCAAGGAAGCGAAAAAGTTGGCCGTACCATTCCAATTTGGCTATTCCTTTCTTACTGGCTGGTTCACCACCCCGGGGAGCATAGATGTTGATTAAGGAAAAATAAGGAAAAATAGTAGTTATGATTCGGCTATCTTCCCCGGCGATCTTTCCATCAAATCCTCGCCTGACTTCTTGGGGAGGAAATTTGGAGCAGGTGGCCACACCGTTATAACCTTTCTGTCCCCAGACGGCGCAGTGGTAGCCTCTTGCCTTAAATTCAGAGTGGGGAAAATTTTCGGTCGGGGTTTTTAATTCTTGGAAACAGAGAATATCAAGATCATTACTCCGGTGAGTCAACCAGTTAAGAATAAGCTCGAGGCGAGCCCGAATGGAGTTAACATTGAAAGCAGCAATCTTGATCTTCTTTTTTTCCATGCTTAAGGAGGCGGTGACCAAAATCGAAAAGCCCAACGAATGGCTTCTTTCATGCTGGTCGCCTCAGCTTTGCCTTGCCCAGCGATATCAAAGGCCGTGCCGTGATCAGGAGAGGTGCGGATAAAGGGAAGCCCCAAAGTTACGTTGACTCCGGAAGTAAAAGCCACCAGTTTGAAAGCTATTAAGCCCTGATCATGGTAAAGAGCAATCACCATTTTTTTTTCGCGATCGAGCGCTTGATGGAAAAGGGTATCGGGTGGGAAAGGGCCATAAATTGGTAAGCCTGCTTGTTGAGCGGCTCGAACGGCGGGAATAATTTGGGTTCCTTCTTCCTGACCGAGAAGCCCTTCTTCGCCAGCATGGGGATTGAATCCAGCCACAAGGTATTCATCGATAGAGACCGAGGTTTTGTTTATGGCTTGGTAAAGACTTTGGAAGAAATTCAACAAGTTTTCCTTGGTAATCAGGGGAGAAACTTGGGCCAGGGGTAAATGGTGAGTAAAGAGGGCCACTTTTAAGGATTGGGACCAAAAAGACATTATTGCTTGCGGGTAAGATTGGTTTAGGTACTCCGTGTGTCCCTTCCAAGGAATTTTGGCCATGGCCCAGGAATATTTGGAAATGGGCCCAGTTACCACGGCCTCTAATTCTCCTTTCTCCGCAATTTTGATGGCTGATTGGAAAACGGAAAATGAAAAAAGCCCATTAGCCTTGCTGGGTTGACCTATGGTAAAATCTGGAAAGCGGGGATTGAAAGGAGAAACGATAATTTTACCCCCCCATTGTTGAGGAGAGGGATTAAGCAGTTGTTCCAGGTTGAGACCGAGCTTGACGGCCCAAAATTCAAGAAGATCGAAAGGGGCAAACAAGCGGTATTCGGCTAGAGGAAGAGATTGTTTTTCATGGAGAGCTTTGAGAGTTATTTCCGGCCCGATTCCTCCTGGATCTCCTAGACACAGGCCAATACGAGGCAAAGACATGTTGCTTAGCTGGTTTGTTTTTTGGGGCCACGCTTTTTGGCTGGAGAAGAGATTTTCTGTTGGTCCGGCTCTTTTTGTGCTTTCTTTGCTTCGGGGGCTTCTTCTTGAGCTTTAGGTTCTAATTTGTAGAGGTACTTTATGCTTCTCTTAAAAATGAGAAGATTTGGCTTGTCTTGTCGATGAAGTTTTAAGCAATTACGGTCATACCATTCAATATGTCCTTCAACCACTTCTCCGTCGATCAAAACCACAGCCATGGGAGTTTTTTTGTGCATTTGCTTGAGGTAATAATAGTTTTCAGCATAAGTATCATAAAGAGGATGGGTTTTTTTCTTTTGAGCTTCGGTTTTCATTTTTTCTTTTATTTCAGATAGGTTGGGCCGGATAAGTTTTCGGTTCATAATGAACTTCTCCTTGAAAGATAACTTACTTAAGTCAGTTTATCAATCGACTTGCTTTTGCACTTATGCTATCACTTTCGGATTAAATTTGCAAATTTGGCCTCCCCTCCAAGATTGCCGAGAGGGATATTGAATAAGTTTCGATTTTTTCTCGAGATGGGGCCGAGATGTTTTTCTTTTAGGTAAATGCTATTGGGATTAGAGGAGGGCGCAGGAGATCTTTGCCCGTTAGCCGTTTAATTGGCTGGTGATTCTAGGTCATTTTGGGGTTGGGAGTGGAACAGAGAAAAAACAAGAGGAAGCACAATCAAGGTGACTAAAGTTGAGGTGAAGAGACCACCGACTACCACGGTGGCCAAGGGACGTTGTATTTCCGCCCCAGGTCCTTGGGCTAAAAGCAAAGGGAGGATACCAAATATGGTCGTGAAACTAGTCATCAGCACTGGCCTTATTTTTATGCTCACTCCGTGGGTTATGGCTTGCTCTAAAGGAAGGCCCTTGTTGAGGCGATCCCGGATGGCCGAGATAAGCACCAGTCCGTCTTCAAGGGCAATTCCGAAGATAGCGATGAAACCGATAGAGGCTGGTACACTGAGGTAAAGGCCAGCGATTTTTAGACTTATTAAGCCCCCTGTCAAGGCCAAGGGAATGTTGATTAAGACAATAAGGACTTCCTGGTAAGAACGGAAAATAGTAAAGAGAAGCAGGCCAACGAGAAGCAAAGTTAAGGGCATGACCAAAGCCAACCGCCGATTAGCTCTTTGTTGCAGTTCAAATTGGCCCCCCCAGCCGAGAAAATAACCCGGCGGAATCTGGATGTTTTGATCTATCTTGGCTTGAGCTTCGTCCACAAAGCCGCCGATATCTCGGCCCCGGATGTTGGCTTGAATAGTGATGAAACGTTTATTTTGTTCTCGATTAATGAGGCGGGGCCCGATGACTTCTTCCACCTGGGCAATCTCTTCTAAAGGAAGCGAACCGCCGGTGGGCAAAGGAATTAACAAATTTTTTATATGGTGAACATTATTCCGATATTGAGGCTGAAAACGCAAGAAGATATCAAACCGCTTTTGTTCTTCATAAATTTGCCCGAGAGTAAGTCCTCCGAGGGCGGCCCCAATGGTTTCCTGAATGTCTTGGATATTCATCCCGTAGCGAGCAATTTTATCTCGAAGAAGAGTGATTTGAAGGTGGTTTTGGCCAGCGAATTGTTCAACCTGAATATCGGCTGCGCCGGGAATGGTGGCCAGAAGATTCTTAATTTCCTGGGCTTTTTGAGCTAAAAGATCAAAATTTTCTCCGTAGATTTTTATCGCCAACTGAGCTTTAACACCGGTGATAAGTTCATCTAAATTGTGGGCAATTGGCTGAGTCATGTTTAGATTGAGGCCAGGGAATTTATCCAATTGGTGTTCAATCTCTTCCATTAACTCGTCAGGCGAAGAGAATCGTTTCCATTGTCGTTGTGGTTTTAATTGAATGAGAATTTCAGCATTGTTAACAAAATGGGCATGACTGCCCACTTCTCCTCGTCCGATCCGGGTTAAGACGCCAGTGACTTCGGGGGTCTTCAAAATCGTCTTTTCTATTAAGTCAGATTGCCGGATTACTTCTTCAAGACTAATGTTAGGGTCTAGGGTAACCCGCAAGTGAAAGGTTCCTTCATTGAGTCGGGGGATGTATTCTCGTCCCATGAAAGGGAGTAATCCTAATCCGGTGAGAAGAACAGCCAAAGTGACCAAAAAAACAATTTTACGATGGCGATAACATTGATAAAAAAAGGGCAGAAAAAACTTTTTGATCTTGATAATAAGCCAGGGTTCGGAACTTTTGCCTTTCCGCATTAGATAAAGAGAGAAGGCTGGGGCCGAGACCAAGGCATAGAGGAGAGAGCCAACCAGGGCGAAGCTAATAGTGTAGCCCATGGGGCGAAACATAATCCCTTCCACGCCAGTAAGAGTAAAAATGGGCAGGAAAACAATGACGATAATGACGATAGCGTAAAAGAGAGGGCGTCCTACTTCCTGGCCCGCCGCAAGAATGGCGTGGTGTTTAGGAAGACCAGAGAGCTGGTAATGGCGAAAAGTATTTTCGATGAAAATGATCGAGGCATCGGCGATGAGCCCAATGCCAATCGCTAAACCTCCAAAAGACATCAGGTCCGCGGGTAACTGCATTATGTCCATGATGATGAAGGAAAAGAGAATGGAGAAAGGAAGCGAGAGAACAGCTATTAGGGCGGAGGTGAAATGTCCCATAAAGATAAATAACACCAGAATAACGAGGAGGATGCCCACTCCGAGGTTAAGGGACACGGTCGAAAAACATTTTTTGACCAAGGCCGCTTGATTATAGAAAGGAACTAAGCGGACCCCAGGTGGCAATGATTTATTTATTTCGGCAATTCTCTCTTCTAAATCAGCAATAACTCGAGCAGTATTGGTTTGGAAAAGTTTAAGGATCATCCCGACCACTTTTTCGCCGGTTCCGTTGGCTAAGGCAGCTCCGCGCCGAATAGCAGGGAGAATCTCAATGGTGGCCAGGTCTCGAAGATAGATGGGGGTGCCATGTTGCTGGGCCACGACGATGTTTTCTAAATCCTCCACCGATTTTATTAAACCCACGCTGCGAACAATGTATTCTTCTTTTCCTTTGGTGATAAAGCTAGCCCCGGTGTTTTGGTTGTTCTTGCGGACTTTGTCCATAATATCGGCCAGGGTTAAGTTGTATTTAAGAAGTGATTGGGGGTTGACTAAAATTTGATATTGTTTAACTTCGCCCCCGATGCTTAAGACCTGCGAGACATCGGGGACAGATTTTAACTCATATTTAATGAGCCAATCTTGGATGGTCCTTAATTCCATCGGCGAGTAACCATCCCCTTCCAAGTAATAAAGATAAACGAGGCCTAATCCAGTAGAGATTGGTCCTAAGACCGGCTCTTTGGCTTGGAGGGGGAGAGAATTCCGGACTTCATGTAATCTTTCGGCAACCAATTGCCGGGCCCAGTAGATATCGGTTTTGTCTTGAAAATAAATGTTGACAATGGATAAAGCAAAGGTCGAAAAGGAACGAATGTTGACTACCTTGGGCAGACCAAACATGGCTGATTCAATTGGATAGGAGATAAGGCGCTCGATTTCTACTGGAGCCATTCCTTCGGCTTCAGTGTAGACTTGGACCAGAGGAGGTGAAGGATCTGGAAACACGTCAATAGGTAACTGGCGTAAAGCGATAAAGCCAGCGATGCCAATGATGATGGTGGATAAAATAATAAAAAGCCTTTGGCGAAGAGCAAACTCAATAATTTTGGTAATCATCTTCTTTAGAGTTTAAAAAATGTTTATCGCTTTCTTTGTTTCATTATCTTTGCCTAAGTAGCACATTTATAATGTTTAACGAGTCAAGTCAGGAAGATTTAGTTCCCGGCTCTTTTCCTCCCTTGGTTAATGGACATGGGCATGGCCGGTTGTCCCCTTGGTCAATTCAGTCTTCAAGGTGTGAGCGCCTTTAATCACAACCAGTTCGTCGCCTGAGAGTCCAGACAAAATGATTCGCCGCTGGCCTATTACCTCACCTATTTTGATGTGCTTTATGGCGAATTTATCTTCTGCCCCGGCAACAAAAACAATTTTTTCGTCGTTAAGACTTTGGACGGCTTCTTCAGGAAGGGTAAGCACTTTTTGGTTCGGGTCTTGCCAAATAATTTGTCCCTGGACAAACATGTTAGGTTTGAGCAAGCGCTTTGAATTTGGCACCACCACTCGAACCTTGACGGTTCTCAATTTTTCGTCAATTATGGCGTTAATCGTCTCAATGCGGCCGTGGAAAATCTGGTTAGGATAGAGAGTAGAAGAAATTGCTACCGAGCTTTTCTCTTTCAGATAGGGTAAGTCTTTCTCGTAAGCATCGAGGATAACCCAGAGGCTGGAGAGATTAGCAATAGTCAACAATACTTTGTCAGGATTAACCTGTTCACCGGTAATAACATCACGAAAGATTACGGTGCCGTTGATTGGAGATAAAAGAGGAAGATGGGGATTAGCTATTTGATAGAAATCTCCTTTCTGACTGAGTGCATCGCCTTTGGCGATTAAAGCTTCAAGATAGGCCGGTGTTATTCCATAAGAGTGAAGGATTGACTCTAAGACCCCATATTCAGTGACAATTTTTTCATGTTCGGCTTTGCGCCTTAAAAATTCTTTTTCTTCGATGGCCTGACTGGCCAGAAGTTTTTGGGCTCGTTCATATTCTTTTTGGCTGAGAAGTAAATTAGCTCGCGCTTGAAGGAAATTAGCTTGAGCTCGAGCAAACTCAGGGGAGTTAAGAACAATAAGAGTTTCTCCTTGCCTGACTTCTTGGCCCAGGTCAGTCTTAAGTTCCGCAACTTTTCCGGAAACAAAAGGGGTTATTTGAGCGGTTTGATTTTGGTTAAGGCTTACTATTCCCGGAAGAGTTATTATCTTTTGGAAAGGCTCTAGTTGGGGTTGGCCGAGGGAAATTAGCCAGGCTTTTTGTTGTTCTGGAGAAACATGCAGCACCTCATGGTCGTGTTCTTCGGCGTGAACCTCCTGGCCGGGCTGAGTTTGAAGCGAGGGCGACGAATTAACGAGAGCCGAATTATCTTCCGATTCGGAGGGGCCTCCGGCACAAAAGCTAAGAAAGATTATCAAGCTGAAAATAAGCAGTTTTTTCATTGGAGTTCTTCTCCGATGATTTTTTCGAGGGCGATTTTTTCTAGCTGCCATTGATACAACTGCTCAAAATAGTCATTAAGAACAGAATAATAGGTTCGTTGAGCATCGAGATAATCAATTAGAGCAATCTCACCTTCTTGGTAGCTTACCGACGAGAGATGTAAACTTTCTTGGGCCATCTTGAGAATGTTTTCCTGGAAAAGCTGAATACTTTTGGCTACTAACTGGAGACGCCGGAGCTGCAGGCGGACTTTGAGGGATATTTCAAGTTGGAGAGCAGCCAGTTCTTGCTGTTCTTTGGCGAGGTTATATTGGAGAGAGTTAATTTCTCGGGATTTAAAATTCCACAAGGGAAGACTAAAGCTAAGACCAATTCCTTGCTTCTGACCCCCTATTTCTCGACTTGAAAAGGCGGATAAAGTTAGATCGGGGAAGCGGGCCCAGCGTTTGGCGGTTAATTCGTTTTGCACTTGTTCGACCGCGGCTTTTTTTTCTTGGAGAAGCGGGTTTTGCTGAAAGGCGAGCTGAATAAGCTCGTCTTCCCTTTGATCAAGGGGCGAGTAGGCTAGGGCTCCCTTGATTTTAAAGGCGGGTGGAAGGCGGTTATTGAGAAGAGAGTTTAATTCCATTTTGGCCATTTCCATTTGATAGTCGATGCTTTGTTTTTCATTTAGGGCTTGCTGGGCTTCCACTTGGAGTTTCAAAGCGTCGAGTGGTTTAACTTCTCCCAGGTCGGCTTTAGCTTGAATAAGAGAGGACATTTTGGTAATGGATTCTAACTTTTTTTGAGCAATTTCTAGTTGTTGGTCGATAAGGAGAAGATGATACCCGTGTTTTTTAAGCAGGGAAGTTAATTCGAGTTTAAAGTAGTCAAAAGCGGCTTGACTGGCTCGCCAACCAGCGGCCACAGCTTGGAGACGGGCCTGTCGTTTGAAGGGATTTTCAATTTCCTGTTCGAGCACTAGACTTCTAGTCCGCCTCGTTAATAATTTTTCGTAAGTTTTTCCTTGTCCCGTGGTTAAGACTAGTTTGGGGTTGACCAACAGGCGAGCCGCTTGATAGGCCTTTTCTTGAGCGGCCAGCTCACTCTGGCGGGCTAATAAATGAGGGTTATATTGAAGGCCCAATTGAATTATTTCCGACAACGTATATTCTTGGGGAGGGGAGATTCCCCCGAG
>DQWD01000316.1 GCA_011042725.1 Candidatus Aminicenantota bacterium
AAATGAAATTGTGAAAAAATTATTGGCCAAATATGAAGATAATATTCCTAACGCGCCAAAAGGCAAAACCTATGAGCAATGTTGGGATATGAAAACCAAACAGCCAATTCGTGAATATAGACAATTCTACCAAAAAATAAAGGCAGAACTGGCTGAGTTGGGTGTCCGCTTCAAGGACTAGTTATTCTGTCAGGAATGAGCATTTATAAATAGAGGGGTAATGATGAGTATAAAAATTGTAAAAAACTATATTAATGGTCAATGGCGAGAAGCAGAAAACACTGGTTACTTAGATGTGGAAAACCCAAGTGCCGGTGAGTTTTGCTGTTCTGATTTAAAGAACCCAATCTTAACAAAAGGGAGGGAGGTATAAAATGGCCAAGGCAAGAATAGTTTTCTTAAATCAACAAGAGATGGACCTGATTCATGTTCAAAGTATAAAATGCCTGGAGGAAATTGGCCTCAAAATTCACAGTAAACCTGTTCTGGAAATACTCGAGAAGAACGGAGCCCGGGTGGACTACCAAACGATGGTGGCTAAAATTCCGGAAAAAATGGTTAACCAGGCTCTGGAAAGCGCTCCCAAGGAATTTACCCTCTGCGGCCGTGATCCCAAGCATGATCTAAAAGTTCCTACCCCAAAATTTCCATGGGTGACAACCAATGGATTAGCGGTCTATGTTAAAGATTATAACACTGGAGAGTATCGTGATTCCACCAGAAAGGATATTGCTGCCTTTACAAAACTGGCTGATGCCCTTGATTCAGTTGATTATCAATGGACAGCATTAACGGCCCGGGATGTTCCCCCTCTTGCTCATGGCCCCCATGAATTATGGGTAACCATGCAAAATACGACTAAGCATGTTCAGGGAGTAACCGCCCAAAGTGCTGAAGATGCCAAGGTCCAGATTGAGCTGGCTGCTCTTATCGCCGGAGGGAAAGAAAAGTTGAGAAAACGTCCTCTTTTTTCGGTAGTTGTCTGTCCAATTGCCCCCTTGACTTTTGAGAAAGGCTCTATTGAGGCCCAGGTAGAACTGGCCAAAGCCGGGATACCAGTTGTTTCCATGTCCATGTCGGTAGGGGGGTTATCGGCTCCGGTTACGGTAGCCGGTATGATGGTCAATGCCAACACTGAAAATCTGGGGAGTATTGTCATTTCCCAAATGGCCGCACCAGGTGCCCCCCACATTTATTGTTCCGAGTCAGCGCCAATGGATATGAGAACAGGCAACATAAACTATGATTCAATTGAAATGTGTTTTCTGAGCTTTGGACTGGCCCAAATGGCCAAGAGATACAATTTACCCAGTTATGTGGCTAGTCTAGGCGGTTTCTCAGGCGTGGTATCCTCTATAAACCAATTTCTAGGAGTAATGGGTGGCTCAGATCTGGCTGGCGGTCTTGGTGCGATTGATATTGCTAAAGGTGTTTCCTTTGAACAGCTTCTTATTGATGCTTACATGTGGGATTGTTGCAAGAACTATCTGCATGAAGTGGAAATATCGGAAGAGAAGATAGCTTTGGAGGCCATGAGAGAAGTGGGGCATGGCCATAATTTTCTGACCCATCCTCACACTCTGAGATATTTTAGAGAGGAACTCAAGTTCTGGGATGAAGAAAAGGTTAACCTGCTGGAAACGGACGATAAAGAAAAGGCTGCTGAAGCTAACAAAATAGTCAAAAGCATAATGGCTAAGCACCAGGTTGAACCCTTGAGCAAGGACATCATTGAAAAGGGTGACGCCATTATTTCCAAATATGAAGATATAGTAGGTGATTAAGAACACAAAAATAATTACCCCCCTCTTCAAGCTCCGCTTTGATAGAATGAGAGATCGATTTGATAGAGTGAGAGAGCTTGAAATGATCAAAGGCCTCTTGGCTTTCAAGAAGAATGGCTATGGTTATAAAAAATATAGATGAATTAACATCACACGGATTTAAAGAAGGAAGGAAATTAGCTCTCGAAATCTGTGAATATGCCATTCGGTCTGTAAATGCTTTAGATTTGACAAAAAAATTTTTGAATTTAAAGGATCATATACTCGAAATCAAGGGACTTCATTGGGATCTCGCTAAGCTAAACAATATCTATGTTATTGGCGGAGGAAAAGCTACCTATGCGATCGGAAAGGCTGTTGAGGAAATACTGAGGGAACACCTTACCGGGGGGATCATAACCGTAAAAAAGGGTGAAAAGAGAAGACTGAAAAAGATCAAAGTTGTGGAAGCTGGCCATCCCCTCCCAGATGAAGACGGATACAAAGCTACCAAAGAGATAGTTGATATTGCTCAAAAAGCAGGTCAGGAGGACTTGATTATTTGTGCTATTACCGGTGGGGCCTCCGCTCTGATGCCCCAACCTGAAGATGGGATAAGTATGAACGATCTGAAAACCATCACCAAGCTTTTATTAGACTCCGGAGCACCGATAGAAGACATCAATACGGTGAGAAACCACATCTCCAAAATAAAGGGAGGAAGATTGGCCAAGATGGCTCAACCCGCGACTATAGTCAGTCTTATCCTCATCGATGAAATCGCCGGTGAGCCTTGGGGGCCAACAGTCGGGGATAAAACAACATTTGACGAAGCCATAAAATCATTAAAAAAACATAAGCTGTGGGAGGCTGTGCCAGAATCTATAAAAACCCATTTGATAAAAGGGAAAGAAAATCCCTCAATGGAAACACCATCACCAGAAGAACTCCGGCAATTAAAAGCCTACAATAGTGCCATAGGAAACAATATTTTAATGTGTGAAGCTGCCCAAAAAAAAGCAGAAGCACTGGGATTGAACTCTGTCATTCTTACTTGTGAGTTGGAGGGTGAGAGCAGAGAGGCAGGAATTTCTTTGGCGGGCATAGCCAAGGAAATAAGGAAACGGAACCGGCCTTTGAAGCCGCCCTGTGCTGTAATTGCCGGAGGAGAGACGACGGTAAAGATACAAGCGAATGAAAGGGGATTAGGCGGACCAAACCAGGAATTTGCTTTGGCCGCATCCCTCAAGATTAGCGGCCAAGAAAATATCACCATCTGCGCTATTGGCACAGATGGGACAGACGGTCCCACCGAAATTGCTGGGGCTATTGTGGATGGCAGGACAAGACAAAGAGCAGAAGAAGCCGGGATAAATATCTTCGAAAGCTTGTCCCAGCATGACTCATCTCAGGTGGCCATAAAACTCAAGGATGCCGTATATACTTATCCTACTGACACCAATGTGATGGATTTGTATCTGATGATCATATTATAGAATGGAGGAAATAAGATGAAAACCAGGATCAAGGACATTAAGGCCAGAGAGATTCTTGATTGTAGAGGGGAACCAACAATTGAGGTCGATGTGATAACCGAAGATGGCACGCTGGGAAGAGCTGCTGTCCCTTGCGGGCTTTCCAAAGGAGAGCACGAGGCGCTTGAAATAAGAGATGGGGGCAACAGATATGCAGGGCGGGGAGTTAAAAAGGCTATTGATAATGTTCATGAAATTATCCGGCCGGCACTTTTTGGTAAAAATTCAGTTAAGCAAAGAGAAATCGATGAATTGCTGATCGAATTGGACGGAACGCCAAATAAATCCAAATTAGGAGCAAATGCTATAGTAGGAGTCTCACTGGCTGTGGCCAAGGCAGCGGCGAATGCCCTGGGAAAACCTCTCTACAAACATATTGGCGGCGATGGTCCCCATATTTTACCGGTTCCTGTGTTAGATATGATAGAAGGAGGATTGCTGGCGGCAAGTGGACTCGATTTTCAGGAACACCAGGTGATGCCCGTCGGGGCAGAGAGTTTTTCCGAAGCGATCCGGATGGGAATGGAAGTTTATTACAAATTGGGCGAAATTCTCGAAAAGGAGTGGGGCCGGGAGTCTTTAAATGTAGGAGCGGAAGGAGGTTATACTCCCCAGGCCATGAATGACCCTAGAAATGCGCTGGATGCGGAGTGGAAGGCTATAGTCGAACTCGGCTATCAGGATAAGTTCGTCATGTCCTTGGATGTGGCCGCTTCCCATTTTTACGATAAACAAGAAAAAAAATACAAATTCATGGGAAAGAAAATCACTTCCGAGGAGCTGATAGAGTACTATCTAGAACTTGTCAATGATTATCCCCTTGTTTCCATAGAAGATCCTCTTCAAGAAGATGATTATGAAGGCTATGCTAAACTCACTTCTGCTCTCGACATCCAAATTATTGGAGATGATTTTTTCACCACGAATCCGGAGAGGATAAAGAGAGGTATTGAGGAAGGGGCAGCAAATGCGGTACTCCTCAAAGTTAACCAGATAGGGACTCTGAGTGAAGCCCTTGATGCCGCCCAACTTGCTTTTAAAAACAATTTTGGGGTCCAAGTCTCAGAAAGGTCAGGAGAGACAGAAGACACTTGGCTAGCGGACCTGGCCGTGGCCATCAATTCAGGCCAGATAAAAACTGGGGTAACTAGAAGTGAAAGGACATGCAAGTACAATCGGCTTTTAAGAATAGAAGAAAGTGATAAATCACTAAAATACGCCGGTTGGAATTTCAGACACCCATGTTAATCTTGCTTTTGGAGTTGCGATGCTTTTTGTAATTTTTCTCTTTGGCACGATATCTTCTTCCCAATTATTATTATTGAGAATAAATCCGCGAAAAGTAAACATACAAACCACTGCCTTTATCAGATGAGGTATAAAAGGAATTTAATAAATTCAAAAATGAGCAAAACAAAAGCTTAAAGGGAGGGGATTTTTAATTGAGCCAAAATGATAAGCAATACATCCCAAAGCGCATCCTGAGCAGCGGTTTCACCTTGGCTGTCGTCATCGGTGGGACCATTGGGCTGGGTATTTTACGCACGCCAGGGGAAGTGGCCACGGTTGTAACCAATCCGTTGATTTTTGTAGGGCTCTGGGTGTTCGGTGGCCTATTTTCCTTATTAGAGGCGGTTGTTCTGGCCGAGCTAATCGGAATGACGCCGCGTTCCGGAGGAACCTACGCCCTGGTACGGCGTGCCTACGGGTCGTTCTTCGGTTTCGTCATTGGCTGGGTTGACTGGTTGTGCTTTGTCGGTGACATAGCCTTTAAGGCAGTTGTTGTCACTGAATTTGCCGCAATGTTATATCCAGCAGCGCGTCAATGGCAAACTCCGTTGGCAGTCATAGTGTCCTCGGTGTTTGCTGCCTTGCAATTACGGGGCATTGCCCTGGGCGCGAAAATCCAGGAGATCGCGGCTGCCACTCTTGCCTTGATCGTTGTTGGCTTCACACTGGCGCTGGTACTCGCCAAGTCGGCGGTGATCAGTGCTACCGCTTCGGTTCCCACTTCGGCTACCGGACTCGGAGCCTGGAGCCTGGTCTTTGCCTCCATTATTTATACTTACGATGGCTGGGACTATCCTGCCTATTTCGGCGGTGAAATAAAAGGTGGTGGTGGAGCTGTGGCCCGTTCCTTAATCAAAGGTGTGGTAATTTTAAGTCTGCTCTATGTATTCCTGATGGCGGCCTTGGCCTTCAAAGTACCCCTGGCCAGCCTGGCCGGCAAGGAATTGGCCTTGGCCAGTGCTCTAGAGATGGTCATCTCCCCGCTGGCCTCAACCATCGTGCTGGTCACGGCCATAATCATATTGCTGGCCCACCAGAACCTAATGTACATGAGCACTCCCCGCATTCTCCAGGCATTGGCGGTCGATGGTCTGGCCATCAGGCGCGCAGGGGAAATCTCAAAAGGTGGCAATCCGATCTTTGCGGTGCTCCTAAGTTGGGGCTTTTCAGTCTTTCTGATTGTAATCGGCGGATTTTACTTCCTGCTGCATCTTCTTACATTCTTCGTCCTGTTCATAACTGTAATTTTGATCGCAGGAGTCATTATCTTGCGTTGGCGCCAGCCGGAGGCTCCGCGCCCCTACCGGGCCTGGGGTCATCCCTGGAGCACTTATACATGTCTTATCGGTTGTATATTCCTCACTCTGTTCGAGGTAGTCGCCCAAATCAACACTGCTGTTTACGCCGTGATTTTTGTGGCATTATCCTGGCCGATATACCGGTACATTCTGCGCTCCCGATCGAACAATATAATTAAACTTTAAGGGAGACACCTCTTTTAAACGAGAGATAAATATTCTTGGACTTTAAGACAATCAGCCCCCGCCTAGTACTGTAAGAATTTTCACCTCATCCCCTTCACTTAATTTATACTCCACATCCTGGGGATAACCATTCACCAGACAAATCTTTCCTAACCTTTCAGGTATATCCAAATAGGAAATTAAATCCCGAAGAGGAAATTTTTCAGGGATAATTATATTATCACCCCTATCAAATTTACCCTCACCATACTTTCTCAAAATTCCATACAGCTTTACTTTTACTTCCATCCTAATCACTCTTCTTCAAGACCCAACTCCCTTAGCTTATCTTTTGAAGGCTTTCCTGTTATTAAATCCCATCCCCTTGCCTCATAGTATTCATTTAACATTCCTTCATAGTCCTTAATGACGCATCTTGGCTCATCTTGATAGATGCCAAATGATGGTCTTTGCCTGACTCTTTCAGGTATTAAATCGTCATCACGGTTAAAGCCCTCTCTTATATTAAATAACCGCTGTAAATTAATAACCCTTTCTCCAACTTTTAACAGCTCCCGGCCATCTATCTCCCAACCCGTCAAGGCTGATAGCATATCTGCATAGTTATCTATAGTTAAGCCTGCATACAAGAAGAATTTACAGGTGCTTAATATATCAGGCACTATTAAACCGTCCTGAAGTATTTTGACGCTCTTTCCCTTTCCTTTCTCATCCCACCTGTGAATAGTATTCGGATCCACAAGACCGTATTTAACCAAACCAAAGTCAAATTTTCCAGAATCATAGGCCATCCCCTCCAGGGGATGAATGTGGCACATTCCCCTATTAGCCGTGCCGTAAGTTACAGCCAGGGCTTTGCCTGATCTCGGATCATGGGCAGGTGCTTCAAGCCCTTTTCCATGGATGGCAAATTTTTCGCTGCCCTTACCTAATATTTTCGAAGCAGTCTTGACCCCCTCGGCCAGTATATCTCCCAGACCTTCCCTCATCGATATCAGTCTTATCATTTCCGAAAGAGCAGCAGGATTGCCCCAGCTTAAATCCAAGTCTCCAATATCTTTCTTTTTAATAACTCCATGCTCATAACACTCCATGGCAAAGGCTATAATCGCCCCGGCCGAGATGGTATCAATACCATACTCGTTGCACAAATATGAAGCCTGGATGGCTGCTTCCACATTTTCATTTAAGACAAATGCTGTAAAAGCAGAGAGCGATTCATATTCACAACCCTCATGTACAGCTGTTTTATATTTACCTTCTTTAACCTCGGCAACCCTTCCACAAGCAATGGGACATCCTCGGTAGCAAGCATGATTTTTTATTAAATACTTGTTATAGAATTCATTATATATCTCTTCTGCCTTCCCCCAGTGATTCGATTGCCAGTTCTTTGTCGGCCAGTCACCAGCAGCGTCATTCGCAATCATCTCTCCAGTAGTTCCATGCTCTTTAAATCCTGCGGCAACCTCATTCTTCCGGACTACCTTCATAGCTTTCTTTATTGCTTCTTTAAGCCTCTCTGGCTGCGCCACCCTAACCTTCTTTGAGCCTTTGACGGCAATACCCATAAGATTCTTTGAGCCCATAACAGCACCAACACCGCATCTTCCTGCTGCCCGCTGATCGCTCAAAGCAACAGCAATTTTTACTAGCTTTTCCCCAGCCGGTCCTATACACATAACAGATATTTTTTGATCACCTAGTTCCTCACGAATCATTTTTATTTTTTCTGATATTGATTTACCTGTTAAATGCTCGGCTGGCTTTATGGCAATATCTTCATCATTTATAACGATATAGACAGGATTTTCGGACCTCCCCTCGATAATAACGGCATCATAACCTGCTCTCTTCAGCTCAGGCCCGAAATCAGATCCGCATTTTGACTCGCTCCAAGCATTGGTTAACGGTGATTTGAAACACACTATTACACACCCACCTCCAGGGATCTGGTTTAATGATAATGGGCTGGTAGCAAAAATGAGCTTATTGGCTTTTGATAAAGGATCAATCCCCTTTTGGAGCTCATCATAGAGAATCCTTGCTCCGTATCCGGCCCCTCCAATATATTTTCTTAAAACTTGGGGATTTATGCTTTCTACACTTACCTTTCCACTATCCAGTGATATCCTTAGCTGTTTTCCGGAATATCCATAAACAAGCTTATCCATAGATAACTCCTTTGTTTAAATTTAACTCAGTCGCTAAGGACTGAAGTATAAACAGATGCCCATAAATATTTAAACAACCTTCTATATCTGTTTTGCATAATAATAATTTTCCATCGGGCAATTGTCAAAATGAAAGAGACGACCAATTTTATGAATTCTATGAAAGACGAATTTTCTTCTATTTCTTAATACAATTATTCACCTCCTTAACCGCTTTTTCTTCAAGGATCGGTTCTGGCTGATGGGTTCTAATTATATTTATTTATAATCCTCTCCCCTGTATCACCTCAGTATCCTTGCCTTTCCATTCTTTCAGGTGTAGAACATCAGGTCTATTAGGTAGACCTCCTCCCCTGCCCTTCTTGTGGAGGTCAAAGGAAGATCATTTCCTTCATCGAAAAACCCGCAACCTTCGACGGGACCATCCGCCAAATCAAGTTTAACCTCCAGACCGATCGACCCCCATCATTCCCTGGGGTCCATCAGGAACTTTTTTTGGCCGCCGGGCCGGGTGGTGAATATTTCTGAGAGCCTCTGTGACTGCCTCTTGTTGACTCGAGAGGGAAGCCTAATTAAAAATTGATGATTTGAGGGTCTAGGAAGATTTGGGTCGCTTTTTAAGTCTTTGTTCCTGTCAGTTTGGGTGGGATATTTTCAACTCAGCAGGATAACGGGCTGTAATTGAGGAATATTGCCAGAGATCGGAGTCCAACCCAGAAACTCCTATCAAATATGCGGAAAGAACTTAAAGATAGAGGTAAGATCTATGAACAAAAAAACGGAGAAATTAGACAAATAACTCCATACATTTGGTTTTAGTTCTAGAAGCAATACCCTCGGCCTGTCTTCATGAATACTTCAATATTTTCTTGTGGTGTCTCTTGAGGAAGATCGCAGCCTGTGCTCAAGATGAAATTAGGATAGTTCTTCATGTTTTCCATTATCTCCATTACTTCTTTTTGAACATCTTGTTTTGTCCCGAACATCATGGTTTGAGCAGGACTGATATTGCCCATGATGACCACATTCTCAGGGATTTTTTGGGCGGCTTCTTTCAAATTGACGCCTTCTTCCTTTGAGCCAAGGCTCATCCCGTCCACTCCTGATTTAGCAATATCCTCGATCAAATGCATGGTGTTTCCACAACCGTGGTATATTATATTGACACCGCTATATTTACAGCTATTTACTATGTGTTTGATATAAGGAAGGGAGAATTCTCGAAACTCCTTTGGCCCAAGCATGCTGGCACTAGGCTCCAGGATACATATTACCTCGGCACCAACACTTATCAATAAGGTAATATATTCATGAATCTTTTCGGTGGTAAGGTCACACAATTTATGCAAATTTTCAGGCTGCCATTTTGTTGCTTTGGCAGCCTCCACAGCTCCCATGATTAAAGAAGCAAGAGTGTAAGGACCTGTCACGTATGCTCCTTTTAATATTCCCTTGGGCAATCCTATGCTCATGAGTTTCATGGTTTCTACATTGCCATTGACTCTAGTGTCAAACGAAATATTTATTTTTCTTAGTTTTTTTATTTCTTCTATATCAAATTTACCTTCGGGCACTGCTGGCGGTTTTTCTCTTGGAAAAAGAGTGTACATTCCCAAAGCATTTGCTTCCACTGATAAATCCATTAAGGTAAAGATTATATCAGGAGAAAATTTGTCTACCAGGGCTTTGAGAACTTCATAATGAAGGCCGTAATTTTGCTGGGCAAGTTTAATATTGGTACCAGTCAATACCACCCCAGGGAATCCCATCAAAGGAGCAATCAATCTTCTCTTTTGTTTGAACGCCTCTTGGGCCATTTCTGCAAGTTTCATTTTTTAATCCATTATTTGCAAAAATACTACAATTTTTTAGATCCAATAGCCAGTTGGAAGAATAAGGCTTAGGTATACACAAGCCTTCTTCTTCTCGGGTTCATATACAAATTTTAAAAGAGATTAATGCTAGCAAAACAAAAAGACAACGTCAAACATTCGAATCAAAAAATAACAAGCAAAGAATTGAGAATGAATATGATTGATTGCTTAAAGTAAACAACAACAATTCATCTGGCAAGGAGTGGTTCGCTAAAATTTTACACCGATTCACTGCCTAAAATTAAATCCCCCCTTGACATATCTTAATTAATTAAGATATGAATACCTAAAAAATGGTTGGAGGAGAGTATTAAGCATGAAAAAAGAGGAAATATTCAAAGCATTGTTTGAGGCCGTAGTAGAGATGGATGAAGAAAAAGGTAAAGATGCGGCCCAGCTACTTGTTAAGGAAAATCATGATCCTTTAGAGGGTATCGAGGGCGGTTTATCTAAAGGGATGAAAGTCATTGGGGATAAATTTAACCAATTTGAAATATTTCTCCCCGATCTTATGATGGCCGCCAAGGTATTTGATTCAGCAATGACTATTTTAAAACCTCATATTGCTGTCGGTAGCGAAGTGGCCAAAAAAGGCACGGTGGTCATTGGCACCGTTAAAGGCGACATCCACCAAATTGGTAAAGATCTG
>DQWD01000230.1 GCA_011042725.1 Candidatus Aminicenantota bacterium
GAGGCGGGATCGTTGCCATTTATCAAGATAATCCAATTCAGCCAGAGCCACATTATATTTTTTTTGAAT
This sequence comes from Candidatus Aminicenantota bacterium, assembly GCA_011042725.1. Taxonomy (GTDB): domain Bacteria; phylum Acidobacteriota; class Aminicenantia; order Aminicenantales; family Aminicenantaceae; genus JdFR-80. The sequence goes on from DQWD01000230.1 coordinate 70, forward strand.
TTTATCTTTAATTCGGTGGAGGATTTTTCTTTTTTCTTTAAGAGAGTGAGAAGAGGGGAAGTACAATTCTATTTCCAGGAGTCCAATAATCATTTTCTTCGGTTAGCTTATCTTTTAATTATTTATTTATTGTATTGCCCATTTAGTTAGTTTAAAAAATAGGGTAAATATGTATTGTGTCCCCAGTTTTCTACCCAGTTTTCTTCTCGTTTTCTACCCAGTTTTCCACTTTTCTTTACCCCAGTTTTCTTGTATTTATTTAGCTTCCTTTTCGATGACAAAAGCCTCGATGATGTCTCCTTTTTCGATCTCCTTAAACTTATCCACTACAAGGCCGCACTCGTAGCCTTTCTTTATCTCGGTAACGTTATTTTTTAAGTGTTTTAAGGAAGTTATTTTTCCGGTATAGATCACTTCCTCGTTTCGAATGACTCGGGCTTGGGCATTGAGAGTGATTTTTCCATCCAGGACATAGCATCCGGCAACTACGCCCACCCGAGGAATGTTGAAGATTTGCCTGATTTCAGCCCGGCCCAGGTATACTTCTTTTTCTTCGGGCTCCAGCATACCCGCTAATGCATTCTTGAGGTCATCAATTAGCTGATAGATTACGCGGTATAAACGGATTTCCACTTGTTCTTCCTTGGCTACTTCCAAAATTTTAGCTGGAGCTTTAGTGTTATAACCGATGATAATTGCGTGGGAGGCCGAGGCTAAAAGAACGTCGGATTCAGTAATTTGGCCCGTTGAGGCGTGAATAATATTAATTTTAATATCCTCTGTGCTTAGAGAGGGGATTAAATCTTTTAGAGTTTCAACCGACCCTTGCACGTCGGCTTTAATGATCAAAGCTAACTCTTTCTTTTCCTTCTCTTCTAACTGTTTAAAAAGCTGGTCGAGGCTAAGTTTTTCTGGCCGGGCTGGCCCCTCTTTCTTTTGTTCTTTGCTGCGCCGGTAGGTGATAATTCTTTCGGCTATCTCGGGATTATCGACTACTTGGAAAAGGTCCCCGGCTAGAGGCACTTCATTGAAGCCTAAAATTTCTACCGGAAAAGAAGGAACGGCTTCTTTAACCGGTTTGCCTTTTTCATCAAACATGGCTTTTACTTTGCCCGAGCAAATGCCGGACACAAAAGCTTGGCCTTGGCGAAGAACACCTAATTGGACAATAACGCTGGCTAAGGGCCCCCGGCGAGGATCCAGCCGGGCTTCAAGGACAACTCCCTGGGCGGGAACATCATAATTTGTTTTAATTTCCATAACTTCACTGAGAAGGATAATCATCTCTAGTAATTCATTGATGTTTTTCTTTTCTTTGGCCGATATTTCAACACAAATGGTATCTCCACCCCATTCTTCGATCAGGAGTCCTTCTTTTGAAAGTTGTTGTTTCACCCGGTCAAGATTAGCTTCGGCTTTGTCAATTTTGTTGATAGCCACGATAATAGGCACACCAGCAGCTTTGGCATGAGAGATGGCCTCTTTAGTCTGGGGCATAACCCCATCGTCAGCAGCGACAATAAGCACAACGATATCCGTAACCTGGGCTCCTCTGGCCCTGAGCTTGGTAAAGGCTTCGTGACCAGGAGTGTCAACAAAAGTGATTGGTTTGCCTTTATGAATTATCTGCGAGGCGCCGATATGTTGGGTGATACCTCCAAATTCTCTTTCAGCGATATTTGATTGCCTGATAGCATCGAGAAGAGTAGTTTTTCCGTGATCAACATGTCCCATCACTGTAACCACGGGGGGGCGAAGAACGATTTTTTTTTCGTCAGCCAAAGCTTTTTCCTTGACTATTTCTTCGATTGGCTTGATTTCCAGAGTTTGGCCGACAATTTGGGAGAGAGGCTGGATTAAATCATTATCAATGACGTCATTAACATTGATGGAAAGTCCGGCTTGACTTAGGGACTCGATTAAGTCTTTCCCCTTGATATTTTTTTGCTCACAGAATTCCCGGAGGGTTGTTCCTTCCTGGAGAACAATCTTGGCTGGAGCTTTCTCCTTTTTTTGCTTTTTTTCTTTTTTAGGAGCAGAATCGTTTTTCATGGTTTCTTATTTTAATCCTTTTTGATTTTTATCGTCCAACCGGTTAATTTCGAAGCTAAACGAACATTAGTTCCTTTTTTACCAATAGCCAGTGAGTATTGACTTTCCGGAACAACCGCTTGCAGAGTTTTTTGCTGTTTATTAAGAAAAAAGACCTTGGATACTTTAGCCGGGCTCAAGGCTGCTTTGGCAAATTCGATGGGGTTGTCTGACCACTTGATGATGTCAATTTTTTCTCCGTTTAGTTCTTTACTAATAGCCAAAATACGATTACCCTTGACGCCAATACAGGAGCCCACTGGATCAACTTTTTCGGTGTTGGAGAAAACAGCTACCTTAGCCCTTTCTCCGGGTTGACGAACAATATTTTTGATGTGAATAGTTTTGTTGGCAATTTCAGGAATTTCCAGCTCTAAAAGTTTGAGTAAAAAGCGAGGGTTGGTCCGCGAAATTACAACTTGAGGGCCTGTGTTTTCCCGGTAAACATGGGTAATAACTCCCTTTACTCGGTCGCCCCGGCGAAATTCTTCATTGGGAAGCTTTTCCCGGTAGGGAAGAAGGACATCGATTTTATTGACTTCGATAATCATGTTCTTGTTGGCTTCGAATCTTCTTAGAATCCCACTGATGATTTCTCCTAAACGCGGAGCAAATTCTTGATAAACTTTTTCTTGTTCGGCGTGGCGAACTTTTTGAAGAATAACTTGCTTGGCTGCCTGGGCTGCTATCCTCCCTAAAGTTTCAGAGGGAAGGTCAATTTCAATATAATTACCAGGAGAGGCTAGAGCGTCGATCTTTTTGGCTTCTTGGAGAGAAATTTCCGTGGCTAGATTATCAGGTTTTTCAACTATTTTTTTTATCGTATAAACTCGAAGCTCTCCTTTTTCGGGCTGAAAGATAATGTTTATTTTTTCGTTATTGGTGAAATATTTTTGAGAGGCCACCCGAAGAGAATCAGTAATGGCGGAAACAATAACTGAAGTATCCACACTCCGCTCTTTGCTCAGTTGAACAATGGTATTCCACACGTTGACTTTCATAGCTGATTCTTTTCGTCCTTTAACTTAGGTGATATTCTCTAAGAAGGCAAGAATTATAACTTAAATAAATTCATAAGGCAAACAACGAAATAGCTACTTCAAATAGTCTTGCACCCTAAGAAAACTATAAATTCATGATTAAAGGAGCGAAAACAAGCGAAACTACGGCCATGAGCTTGATCAAGATGTTCATCGAAGGTCCTGCCGTATCTTTCAAAGGATCACCAACTGTATCCCCGATAACTGCGGCCGCGTGAGTTGGGGTGCCCTTACCACCAAGGTTTCCCTCTTCAATCCATTTCTTAGCGTTATCCCAAGCAGCTCCAGCATTAGCCATGAAAAGTCCCAGCAGCACTCCGGTAGCTGTTGCTCCGGCCAAAAAACCACCTAGAGCTTCAGCTCCCAGCAAGAAGCCTACTAGAAGCGGAGTGATGACCGCACTTAACCCGGGGAGGATCATTTCTTTTAGAGCGTTACGGGTAACAATGTCAATACAACGGTCGGAATCAGGCTTGGCCTTACCTTCCAGAAGACCAGTTATTTCCTTGAATTGCCGGCGAATCTCTTTCACCATTTCATTGGCCGATCGACCAACCGCATTTAGAGTCATCGATGAGATAGCAAAAGGCATTAAAGCCCCAATCAAAAGGCCCACCACGGTGTTAACATTAGTTAAATTGATGGAACTTAGATTAGCTGTTTTTTGGTAGGCTGAAAATAAGGCTAAAGCAGTAAGAGCAGCGGATCCAATCGCAAATCCTTTGCCAATAGCCGCGGTGGTGTTGCCTAAAGAGTCGAGCTTGTCGGTGATTTTTCTAATGGCCGGGTCGGCCTTAGACATTTCGGCAATTCCTCCGGCATTGTCGGCTATGGGTCCGTAGGAATCAGTGGACATGACAATCCCGATAGTTCCCAACATGCCCACTGCCGAGATGGCGATTCCGTAAAGTCCCGAGAATTTATATGAAAGAAAAATAGCTGCTCCAAGCGTTAATAGAGGTAAAATGGTGCTTTCAAAACCCACCGCCAGACCTGTAATTAATGACGTGGCACTACCTTGCTGAGCACTACGAGCAATCCGCTTTATTGGAGGTCCAGAAGTGAAGAATTCACTTTCTAAGCCAATCAACATTCCACTTATGATTCCTAAAACAACGCTTCCGAAGATATTGAGGTTGTTGACCAAAAGTTTAATGATTACCAAGCTTCCTCCGAGAAAAAGAGCCTGGCTGATGTAAGTTGCATTGCGGAGAGCTGATTGAGGATTGAGCTTTTTCAACCATTCGATGGAGAAAACTCCGATGACCGAAGCTACCAGCCCCATGGCAATGAGAAAAAGAGGAAGACTCATATACGCTAAAGCTGATGAGAAGGTGGCTCCGATAGCCATTGATGCCACCACCGAGCCGACATAAGATTCAAAAAGATCAGCTCCCATCCCCGCTGTATCTCCGACATTATCGCCAACATTGTCAGCAATTACTCCGGGGTTACGGGGGTCGTCTTCGGGAATTCCGGCCTCTACTTTACCCACTAAATCTGCCCCGACATCGGCACTCTTGGTGTAAATGCCTCCCCCAACACGAGCGAACAGAGCTACTGAACTAGCTCCCATCGCGAAACCATTGATAATGAGGGGATTTTTGGTGAAAAAGAAGAATATCCCTAATCCGATAATCCCCAAGGAAGCTACCGAGAGGCCCATGATCGCTCCCCCGCGGAGGGCAGTGGAAAGGGCCAGCGGTGTTCCCCCGTCAATAGCAGCTTGCGTGGTTCGAACTGATGACCTGGTGGAGCCTTTCATACCTATAAATCCAGCTAACATTGAGCAGGTGGCCCCGGCAAGAAAGGCCAAAGCCGTATGAATGGAGAAAAGTTGCCAAAGAATGATGAACACAACGCCCACAAAAACTAGGATTGACGTATATTCACGGCGCAAAAATATCATGGCTCCTGAATGGATGGCTTCGGAAATCTCGACCATTAGAGGTGAGCCAGGTGATTTTTTCTTAATGATTAAATAAAGAATAAGAGCAATAGCTAATCCGGCTATTCCCAAAACCACAGATAAGATAATCCACTCATTTAAGCTAGCCATTGTATTTATTCCTCCTCAAAAATTAAATATGCCTTATAGCATAAATTGGCAAGTTTAGCAATCGCTAATTTCTTAAAATTTTCAAAAAAAATGGGAATAGGAGCCTGGAGAGTTTTTTTTTCTTAAAATTGAAGGAAAAACAAGGACCAAGCTTCATTTTGGTTTTAGGTGGAAATGAAAAAGCAGAAAGTAGTTCAAAACCAACGGTGAGAGCAAGATTATTCAATATTAATTGAATACTTTCCTTAGAGGCAAAGCAAAAAATCCAGATAGATTCAGCCGGGTTGATTTGGGAATTGGTCAAACTTGTTAATCCAGTGAGGAGGGCCTGAGGCGGAGTTTTAACATTGGTCATTAACGGAGATTACTAAAGTAGAGAAGAAGGCTTGCCCGGTGAGAAACAAATGGATGATTGGCCGTTTACTTAATTGAATCGTAATTAAATTGGGGTTTGGCTAGATCTTTTGGATTTTGAGAGGCAAGGTTAAATCAAGGTTAAGTCTAATGAGAAAGGATGGTTGTTACGAGCAGGAAAGAATATTCCCCAATTTACTTAGAGAAGAGAACCCAAATAAAATTATGCCTCGTCGTCAAGCCTTATTTTTGGCTTTAAGTGACCCGATTATCTCCCAGTGGCTGAGGACCAGGTTTTCTCCTCCTGAAAAGTCGCCCCTGGTTACAGTTGATCTTGAACTTGTTCACCTTTCTTTCCAGAGTCTCTGGAAAGCAGAAATAAAAGAACAAGGAAGGCGTAACCCTTTTTCTTTGGCCATTATTGTCGTTTGGCTTGAAGCTTGTTCGGGGCAGATCATCGAGAGGAAAATATATTCTTGGCTCAAGAGAGATGAACTTGATGAATTGATTAGTCAACAAAGGAGTGCATTTTCCCTCTTAAACTATAAGGACCGTAATCGGTGATTTTAACCAAAACAAATTTTCCCATCACCTCTTCATTAGCCGCAAAATTTATCACTTGATAGGCCTCGTTTCGGCCGGAGAAAATCCTTTCGTCTTTTTTGCTCTTGCCCGTACAGAGAACTTCCATTACTTGGCCAACTTGCGTTTTGTGTTTGGCCGACTGGATTTCTTTTTGGCGAGCTTGCACTTCAAGGAGGCGTTGCCTTTTAGTCTCGGGAGGGACGTTATCTTCTAACTTGGCGGCGGCTGTCCGCGGCCGCGGAGAGAAGCGAAACGAATAAATATTGTCAAACTTAATTTTCTCCAGCATCTCGAGGGTTTGCTGAAAATCTTCTTCCTCCTCTCCCGGAAAGCCAACGATGATATCGGTAGATAAGCTAATAGAGGGAATATATTCACGGATCATGGCCACTTTCTCAAGGTATTCTTCCCGGGTGTAGCCTCGATTCATTAAGCTTAGAATATTATTTGATCCTGCTTGAAGAGGAAGATGGAGCTGGGCGCAAACTTTTTCTAGCGAAGCCATGGCTTTCGCTAAGCGCTGATCAAAATAGCGAGGATGAGAAGTGATAAATCTTATCCAGCGCAGCCCGCTAATTTGATTGGCTTTTTCCAAGATGTCAACTAGGTCTTTCCCTGAAGCTTGATCCCGGTAAGAATTCACATTCTGGCCCAGAAAATGAATTTCCTGGTATCCCAAATCAGCTAGTTTTTTAACTTCATCAAGGATATAAGTAAAGGGGCGATATTTTTCCCGGCCCCGGGTAAATGGAACCACACAATAAGCACAAAAATTGTTACAGCCTTCCATGATGGTTACGTAAGCACTAGACTGACTAGCCCTCAGCGGAAGAGCCGAAATTTCGTACCAATCAGAATGCCAGTTAGTCGCCATCTGCTTGGCTTCAAATTTGATAAGCTCAAGTAATCGGTGATAATTGTCGGGACCAACAATGAAGTCAACGTGAGGAGCCTTAGCAAATATTTCTTCGCGGCGGAGCTGGGCTACGCAGCCGATAACCCCGAGGGTTTTCTTTTTTTTCTGTTTCCAGGGTTTAAGCCGGCCCAGTAAGGAAAATAATTTTTCTTCTGATTTTTGCCGAACAGCACAGGTATTGATAATGATTAAGTCACTTTCTTGCCAAGAGGACACAGGTTTTAATCCTTCCTGTTGGAGAAGCCCCCCGATGTGTTCGGAATCGTTAACGTTCATTTGACAGCCGAAGGTATGAATAAAAAAAGTCTGGAGTTCAGGTGATATAGATTTTGGTTTTGAATTTAATGAGTGGCCCATTTTTTTAAAGTAAATGATAGCATACTTGGGAAGGAGTGAACACCTGCTCTGGTTGCAATTATTGTGTTCTTTAAACCTGTAATCAGAGAAGGGGATGATGAGTAAGAATCATTTCCCGGGCATTTTTTAAGGCAGTAGCGGTAAGGTGACTTCCAGCCATTAACCGGGCTATCTCTTTGACTCTTTCCTCAAGAGAGAGGGATTTGACTTGAGTAAAAGTTCGTCCTCCTTTTACTTTTTTTTCGATAAGATAATGATGAGGAGCGGCCACTGCGATCTGCGGAAGGTGGGTGACGCAGATAACCTGATGGTCATGAGCTAGTTGAGCTAATTTAAGAGCCACCGCTTCGGCTGTTTTTCCGCCAATGCCTGAGTCAATTTCATCAAAAATGAGAGTCTTGTTTTTTTCAACTGAAGATTTGCCAATGACTTTAAGAGCCAGCATGAGACGAGACAATTCTCCTCCCGAAGCAATGCGACGCAAGGGCTTGCTGTCTTCACCAGGGTTAGGGCTAATCATGAATTCTAAATCATCCCATCCCTTATCAGGGAGAGTTGCTTCTGAAGATATTTTCTTGGAGGAAAAACGGACTTTAAATTGGGCCCGGGTCATTCCCAAGGATTTTATCTCTTTTTCAACTATCCGGCTAAAATTGACGCCGAATTTTTTTCTTTCCTGGGAAAGCAGGTTGGCTTTGGCTTGATATTCTTTTCTTAACTTGCTTATTTTCTCCTCGATTTCGCTTCCTTTCTCTTCGCTTCGACTAAGTAGCTGATATTCTTGGCGGGCTTGCGTTAAATAATTCAAAATTTCTGAAATCGAAGAGCCGTATTTTCGTTTCAGATTATCGATAAGGCTTAACCGTGTTTCAATTTCATCTAATTTCTCGGGGGAAACTTCGAACTTTTCTTTGAAATTAAGCAAAAATCGGAAATATTCCTTGAGAAGAAGAGAGAACTCCTCAGAGGCTTTTTCCATTTCGGCAAAAGTAGCTTCAAAATCTTTCAACTCCCGAAGACGATGCTCCATTTGGGAAAGAAGGTTGGTTAAGCTAAAGTCATCTTCCCAGCCCAGGGCAAGCAATTCATTGACAAGTTGTTGGACTCTTTCAGCATGGCGGAGAATTTCTCTTTCCCGCTTTAATTCTTCTTCTTCACCTTCAACCAGGTTAGCTTTTTCTATTTCCTGAATCTGAAATTGGAGAAAATCCAACCGTTGCCGGCGCTGGGATTCGTGGAGAGAAAGTTTGTTTTTTTCCCTTTGGAGCTTCTTTATCTCGTGGGCTAACTTGGTTACTTCTGACCTTAAGGGGAGTAGATTGGCCGCATCATCGATAAAATCCAGTTGGAATTCTTGGCGCCGGAGAAAGATATGATCGTTTTGGCCGTAAATATCAACTAAATTCGGGGCCAAAGCTTTTATTTTCTTGGCGGGTGTAAGAATTCCGTTGACATAACTTCGAGTTGAGCCGTCTCGAGAAAAATGTCTTTGGACCAATACTTGCGCCGCTTTATCCTGGGGTGAAATAAAAATAGCTTCGATAAAGAGCTCTTCTTCGCCAGTTCTTATCTTGTCTATTTCGCCTCTTTCTCCCAGTGCAAGGCGAATGCCATCAATGATGATCGATTTCCCCGTCCCTGTCTCGCCAGTTAAAACAGTAAATCCTTCTTTGAACGTGAGTTCAATGTTTTCAATAGTGGCAAAGTTGCGGATGCGAAGATATTTCAGCATCTAGATATTTCAGTTATCCAGGTTATTTTATTTTAATGGGAACCAGAGCTTTCTCCATGTTAATGCGTCCCCAACCAACGAAATCATCCTTGCCAGGGTATTCCGCTTTGTTGATATCCTCGGTGGTAAAGCAGATGATATCCATGATTTCGTTGGGCTTGAGCCAGGGTTTAATGCTCTTGATTAAGGCGGCCATTCCAGCCACATGAGGAGTAGCCATCGAGGTTCCATAGCCATAGCCATAGGGAATAGAGTCAGGGCCCCAATACCAAGTAGGGACGCAACTTAGGATTCTGACTCCCGGGGCGGCAACGTCAACCTCGGGCCCGAAGTTAGCCCATTCGGGACGGGTATCATTATAGTCAGTGGCGGTGACCGCCAAACAATAGTCATCGTAAGCAGCAGGATAAAGAACAGCTGCTTCCTCATTGCCCGCCGCCGCCACCACGACCACGTTTTGTTCATAGGCATAAGCCAAGGCTTGTTCTAGAGCTGATGAAGGCTGATCACCTCCCAAACTAAAGTTAATTACGTCGGCTCCATTGTCGGCGGCATAGATAATGGCATCGATCATCCAGGAGTAGTAACCCTCGCCTTCAGCATCCATAACTTTAAGGGGGAGTATTTTGCAATTCCAGGCCACCCCGGCGATTCCTTCTTCATTATTTGTTTCCGCCGCGGCAATGCCAGCCACATGAGTTCCATGGCCATGATCATCGGCGGGATTATTATCTTCATTAACAAAATCGTATCCTTGGCTCTGGATTTTATTCTTGAGATCGGGGTGGTCAAAATCAATGCCCGTGTCGATAATTGCAATGACGACATCTTCCTTTCCGGTTGTTTCTTCCCATGATTCAGTGGCCCGGATATCAGCTCGAGATTTTCCCCGCGGGCTACCGGGAATGCCGATTTCTTGACCGCTGTTGTAGAGAGCGTATTGATATTTGAAAAAAGTATCATTGGGCGTGGTGGCAATTCTTGCTTTATAATCCGGCTCGACAAAGAGAACATCAGGATTTTGGCTAAAAACCAGCTGGGCTTCTTCAATCGTCAGTCCAGAAGGTGCTTTTATCCGGAAGACATTTATCCTGGGAATGCGTTTATATTCTCTGACTTGATAAGAATCAAGCGTGGTGGCCACTAGCTCGGGAGAAAGATGGGGCTTAAATTTAATTAATAAATGATCTGTTGAAGACGAAAAGGAACGCGGCCGGAAGGGC
>DQWD01000290.1 GCA_011042725.1 Candidatus Aminicenantota bacterium
ACAGCTTTTTGAATTTTCTCAATTGAAAAAACATTACTTCCAGAGTCGATAAGTCCTTTTAAAGCCTCTTCGGCCAATTCTAAATCAATATCCTGGCCTTTAAGAGATGAGTAGGCAATGACTCGGCGTAAAAACCCTTCTAATTCACGAATATTAGATTGGACTTTATCGGCAATGTAAAGAGCCACGCTCTCTGGCAATATTACTCCCTCTAAATTAGATTTTTTCTTTATGATAGCTACCCGAGTTTCAAGATCAGGGGGTTTTAGATCCGCAATTAATCCCCATTCAAAACGCGAGCTAAATCTTTCCTCTAAATTAGGGATTTCCTTGGGAGGGCAATCACTAGTGATAACTATTTGTTTTTGAGCTTCGTAGAGGTGGTTAAAAGTGTGAAAGAACTCTTCTTTAGTCCTTTCTTTACCACTTAAATAATGAACATCATCGATAAGAAGAATATCGACATTCCGGTACTTCTTCCGGAAATCAAGTATTTTTCCATATTGTAAATGATTTATTAAATCATTCATAAATTTTTCGGTGGTTACATACATGACCTTCAATTGCGAAGTTTTATTAATCGTGTAATGACCAATAGCATTCATTAAGTGAGTTTTTCCTAAACCTGCTCCTCCATAGATATAGAGAGGGTTATAAGAGCGGCCTGGATTTTGAGCTACAGCCAAAGCAGCCGCATGAGCAAATTGATTGCAAGACCCGACCACAAAATTACCAAAAGTATAATTGGGATTTAAGTTGGGTGAGAGGATAGGTCCCTGTTTGGTCTTTCTTTCATGAGGTGAACGGCGAATAAAGGAGGATGAGTTTTCTTCATAAATATAACGAATTTCGTAAATTTTATTTAAAGCATCTTGAGAACTTTCGGCGATAAGGCTTCCATAATGGAAAGATAACCAATCTTTAAAGTAAGCATTGGGAACTTTGATATAGAGAACTTCTCTTTCTTGTCCAATGTAGTGAGTTGGAGAGAACCAAGTTTCGAAGCTCCGGGAGTCAATCCTAGTCCTAATTCTAGTTTTGATTCTCTGCCACGGATTCAAAGTATCATTATTATTACTCATCTTTTCTACATTTTTCCACAGATATTTCCACACCTGTGGAAAAAATCTGATATCTTTAATTGGTTAATAGGTTTCCCAAAGGCGCAGCTATAATAACACTTGCCCAAGGTGATTTCAAGAGTTTTTATTTTAAAAAAACAATTTTAATTCATCAAAGAATTGAATTTCCAGCAACCTGATTTTGGCCAGCTTGCTTGGGGGGCAAAGCAGCTAGAGGATCGCCTTGCTTTTTAAATTTATCTCTCCCTTTCACAGGGAAAAAAAGAGGTTAACTAATGAAATTTTCCGGCCTTAAAAATCGAAACCAATCCAAAATTTAGTTTGCCATTTACCGATGGTATTAAAATCAAAAGGATTAGAAAGATCAGGCACTTCAATCCTTTTGACAAAGTCAAGGTGGAGGGGAAAACCAAGAAAGAAAAACTCGAGTCCAAACCCGTAGGAACCAAGGGCATCAAAAGCGACCAGTGGATTGCGTAGGTCTCCCGAGAAACGATAGAACTGGGCCGGATAGCCTTTTAGTTTGGCTCGAGCCAGGTCAACAAATAGAGTTCCCCTAATGGGCCCGATCTGGCCGATGAGGGTGGAGGCTAAGTTTATCAGGGGAAACCGGAATTCTAAGTTAGCATACCAACCTTCATGGCCAATTAAATTGTAGTAATAGGAGGAACGAACTTGATTGTTTCCGCCAAAATAAAAGACATAAGGATTTTTACCCCGGCTCATAAAGCCCACGAAGCGGAACGCAAACAAGGCGTCCGATCCAAGGTAAAAATATTGACGCAAATCAACTTGGCCAGTAGTATTTTTGAAGAAATCTTGACTTACGGGGATTGCCTGGCTTAGGGTTAAACTAAACGTATTCCCGGCAGCAGGGCCGTAATTCTTGAAGTGAGTGGTTTCTCCGACCAAAGAAAAGGAGGCCGCTAGTAAATTTCCATTCCAAAAGTAGCTGAAACTCCGGTTGTATAAATACAGGTAACTGAGCATATAAGGATCATAAAAATCCTCTTCATAATGAGCGTAATTAAGAGAGGCTTCAGCACGATAAAACTTGTTGAAGGGATAATAGGCGCTAATGTTGAGGCCGGAAATTTTACGAGTAGCAATAGCATCACGATAAGATAGATAGTTATAAAGTGTTGGGTCGTAGTAATAAAAGTCAGGATAATAGTAAAAAGTATACTGAAAGGCACTGGTCGCAAATTGAAGACGGTTTCTTTGGTTGATGTAGGTAAAATAATAGGAACGAAAACTTTGGACCTGGTAAGCCATAAGATAAAAGGTGTGATCGGCCAATAAGTCGGAAAACGCGATAGCTGATCCTCCGTAGATTGACCCATCTGTAGAAACAATAGCGTCAAGGGGTGGACGGGAAGAAAGGTAAAGTTTCCCGATTCCTTTATACTTTTCAACTTTGGCGGGATCTATAGTTAGAGAAAGCGCCGGCTGATATTTTTTATACTGATAGTCAGGGCTCCTCTTCGCCAAGACAACTGTTTTTTCAACGATTGGCTCTAGGTCTTCGGGGCCAAAGATTTGAAAGGCCCCTTTGTTAAAAGAAGCAAAGATAATTTTCTTGGGATTACTGGGGTGGGGTAGAGGAAAGAAATTACCAGTGCGAACGTCGGTATATCTTTTTAACTCTCCGGTGGTTAAGTTGAGAGAATAGATGTTGAAGGCCTCTCTCATATCCCCGGAAAAGAAGATTTCTTGACCATCAGGGCTGAATTCGGGCGAAATAGTATTTCCCGCGCCGAAGGTAAGTTGGGTTTTGTCCTGAAGATTGTCAAGGGGAGAAAGAAATATTTTGTCGTAAGCCTCGAGACGAACAGTGTAAACAATTTTTTGTCCATCGGGAGAAATGGCTGGAGCTTTTTCAAAAAGATCATCATTGGTCAAATTGATTATTTCTTCGGTGTCGAGATTAAGTTGGAAAAGATCGTGGCGGCCATTGGTAAAGGCCGTAAAATAGAGAAGATTCCGTTGGGGATGAAAACGAGGGGAAGATGGTTGATCATAGGGAATTTTTACCTTCTGGATTATTTTTCCAGTTAGCGGATTAAGGATATATAAAGCATGCTTTTGACCAGAGCGGCCGAAAAAAGCAAGCCGGTCCCCATCGGCTGACCAATCCAAGTCTCGACCCTTGGAGGGGTCTATCTCAAACTTTATATTTTCATACTTCCAGGTGAATCCTTTAGTGATATTCTGGATGATTTCGCCATTTTTGGTGGAAATCATAACAATATCAATGTCGTAGTCTTTGACGTTATAAGTAATGGCGGCAACGATATCACCAGAGGGAGAAAGCGCGTGAGAAAATGAGAAGTAATAGGCATTTAGAGGAAATTCTGGCCCGAGGGGCAAGCTGTAATCCTCGGGATTTTCGCGCAGGAGGAAAGGCCGGTTTTTTTCCCGGAGATACTTTTTAAAGGCGTGATTAAACTCTTTATAAGTCTGGCCAAAAGCCCTTTTTATGGGATCGCGGCGGCCAATAAAGGGAGAATTTTTCATTGTCTGCCAAAATTCGCGGATACCGCTTGGTCCGAATTGAACTTCGATAAAGTCATAAATTGCATGGCCGAAGTCGTAGGCGGGATCCCGGGGAAGCGGATAGCGGGAAATCATCTGGCCTGACTTGGTAAGCTCTGGGATCCGGTCATTAAGCACTGCGTCCCGGACAATCAACGAGGACCAAAAAGTCCAGTTCTGAGTGTTATACTCAGAAAAGCCTTCCATCACCCAGAGGGGAGGTGCGGAAACGGCATAAAGGGCTCCTCCTGGGCTACCCCAGAGAAGATCATATTCAAAAATGTGAGTCAACTCGTGTTCAATAAGATTTTCCATTTCGTCAGGGGCTAAGTCTCCGTGAATGGCGATACGATAGAGCACCGGTTCGGCCACCCCCAACACTCCCTCGGAAATGCGAAATAAATTAGTTTGTTCAAGATCAGTAAAAGTAGAATAAAAAATAAGGGGAACAGTGGCCGAAAGCTCATGTTTTATTTTGTGGCTTATTCGCTGATAGGCGCTTTCTGCCAAGGCGGCAATAATTTTGAGCCGGTCTAAGTCATTATGGTAATAATAAATATCAAAATGTTCAGTTTGGTAATGTTGCCAGTGAAATTTACTATATTGGACTTTATTTTTGCCGTAATAGGGGAAATAAATGAATTGAGCCATTAATCCCTGGGCAATCCCTAGAAAAACGACAAAGATTAGCCATTTCTTAAGGATTACTTTCATGGTTTGACCTCTTTATCGAATTAAATAACGTTCTTGAATGCGTTCGCCACCAAATAATTGGCGAAAGAATTTTTGCTTCACTTTTTGGATAAGATTAAAAAAGGCAAAGTATGCTGTTTGATTTTTATTTTGGGAGAGATGATTTTCCTTGAATTGTCGGTGATTGACAATCTCCCCTGTCTCGGAATCAATTAGATAAAGGTCCAGTACAAGAGAGAAGAATTTTCTTTCGGCTAATTGGGGAGAAGATTGAAAGGGATCTTCGAATTGGCGTTTCTCGCGCCGCAGGAGAGCTTTCCGAACTTCTTCTTTATATTCGGCCAGTCCCGTGAAGAATAAAGCTTTACTTTGAGGGGCCTGACTTTTCCAAAAGTCTTTATCCTTGATAATGGCTTCTTCTGGGATGGAGATGTCTTCCAGGGCTATCTTCTGGTCGGTAGCTTTGCTTAATTCAAATTGCCAATAATCGCGGAGTTCTTTGTCGAGATTCATGCCTTTTGGTTGTCTCTTGACCACAAAGTGGACAATTTTTATTTCGGAATATTCTTCCAGGGATAACACGGTTTGGATGGGGAACTCCATCCGTAGTTTGACATAATTATAGCTTGAGCAAGCAAAAGTTCCCCAGATCACCACCAAAATGAGGAGGATGAACTTATTTCTTTTTGTCCTGGCCATCTTTCTTCTCCCCAGCGTCGAAGGCGGGATTCTTCTCTAGCGAAAGGCTGGTTTGGAACTTATTGTAGTTAGCTTGGATATAATGGTTGTTGGGATCGAGTTTTAAAGCTAGCTCATATTCTTTTTTTGCTTCTTCCCAGAGACCCTTCTTTTCGTAGGCCACCGCCAGATTATTATGGGCGGCAGCGGAATTAGGATGGCTTTCCACTACTTTTTTCCAGCGAAAGATAGCCTCATCCCATAGATCTTGCTGGGCGGCTTTGATTCCGAAGGCGAGTTGCGATTGAAGGCCGGAAGAAGCGCAACTGGCAAGGGTTAATCCGAGGGACAGAATATAAATAGAAAACAAATAAGGTTTCAATTTATTCATGGCGTCAGCAATTTATAAGATACTCCTTTCTTTTCGGTTTTGTCAATTTAAGATTCCTGTCACTTGGGGGCAAAGCCAAAATTAAAATAATAAACTTGGTTAATGAATACTCTATTCGCTGATTTCTTGGGCTGATTGACTTTTGTTTCATTAGCTGCCAGTTGCAAATCGGGCATGATAAATTAGCCCAGGACGATAAAATCAAGCAGCACCTTAAATTATAAGCAAGAAAGGGGCCAACATTATCTTCTGGAGGAAGCCACGACAGTTGTCTTTGAAAATTGACAGTTGTCATCGCGAGGCGACATGTCCATTATTGCCTGTCACCATTTTTCAGAGCACAAGGAAAAAAAGGAGAAAGAAATAAGTTTTTGGGCTTCATTTTTTGCTGCTCTGCCAATATTCATGATTCAAATTAATAGCTGTTGATCAAGCTATCACGGTTTTGGAAATGCTCTCCTTTTATCCGAAAAGCTTGGAATTTTGGTCAAGTTATGCTATAAAACTTATTCCATAAATAATAAATTCTTCAAGAAGAGAAAAAGAGAGAAAAAAATGCCGAAAGTTTGTGAAATATGTGGGAAAGGACCTATTTTTGGCCAGACTTTGAGTCATTCTCATAAGGCCTCGAAGAAAAAATGGAAGCCCAATCTTCAACGAGTCAAAGCCCAGACCACAACTGGGGCTAGATACATTTGGGTTTGTACTCGTTGTCTCCGAGCGGGTAAAGTGACCAAAGCAATTTAGTGGTTATTTCTGGCTAACCGACAATACAGCCGCAATTTTCTTGATTTCCTGTTGAATTTTTTTAAGGTGAGGGTAATCTTTGACGGTAATAAGAAGCGAGATGAGGGCCTGGCCATCAGAAAAAACAGAGGCTTTGGCTTGTTTTATGTTCGCTTGTTGCTCGGCGATAACCGTCGTAATTTGAGCTAGTAACCCCGGGCGATCTTCAGTAGCAATCTCTAATTGGGCCGGAAAAGGCCCCCCAGCGGAGGAGGGCCAAGAAATTTCGACTATTCTTTCCGGATTGAGCCTTTCTTGCACCACTAGTGGGCAGCGCTGGGCATGAATGGTTATTCCCTCGCCGACGGTTAAATAGCCGATGATTGGTTCCCCCTTGATTGGATGGCAGCATTTGGCCAAGCGGAAGGAAGTTGTTTTGTCTTTGATAAGAGTTGCCTCTGAGAGAGTCCGGCGAGATAGTCGGGGCACCATTCTCTTGATTAAAGAAGCTCTCTTAGCCTCTTCGGGAGGAAGTTGGGCCAGGCGCTGGATTAATTTCCGAGAGAAAGTAAGCTTGCCTCTCCCGAGGAGAGAATAAAGGGTCTCTTCATTCTTTATCTTTAAATTAGTAAGCTTTGCTAGAGCCTGGAGAAAAAACTCAGGGGGAGTAGCCGGCCACCCCTGTTGGCTGGCCACCTTTTGCCAAAGATGCTTTCCCCAGGCAATATGTTGTTGGCGTTGTTGTTGGTTAAGCCATCTTCTGATATGTTGGCGAGCGGCATGGGTAAAGGCCATATTTAGCCATTCCCGGCGGGGGTATATATCAGGGCGGGTAATTATTTCCACTATCTCACCCGATTTTAAGATGGTCTTAAGTGGAACCGGGCGAGAGTTAATCCGGGCTTCGGCCGCATGAAGCCCAATCTCGGTGTGAATTTTAAAGGCAAAGTCGAGAGCAGAAGCCCCTAATGGAAGTGACACCCTGTCTCCTTTGGGGGTTAAAACGGTGATGTCTTCGGGAATCAGGTTTGATTTCAAGGAACGAAGAAAATATTGAGGGCTCTTGTTCTCCTGATAAAGATCGACCATTTCCCGAAGCCATTGGAGGCGAAGGTTTTGCTCCGCGTCGGGAAGAATGGTTGGCTCCTTATATCGCCAATGGGCCGCAATCCCATGTTCGGCGATTTCATGCATTTTTTTTGTTCGAATCTGGACTTCGATAGTTTTCTTCTTGCCGACAATAATAGTAGTATGAATAGATTGGTAGAGGTTAGACTTAGGCATGGCAATGAAATCATGAAAGCGGTGCGGGATGTGCGGCCAATGCTCATGAATAATCCCTAGAGCATGATAGCAGTTAGAAAAAGAATCTGTTATTAACCGCAAAGCCATGAAATCATAAACTTCTTCAAAGGTAATCCCCCGTTTTTTCATTTTGTTATAGATACTGTAAAGCCTTTTAATCCGGTGCTGAATTTCAGCTGGAATCTGATTTTCCCTCATCAAGGAGGCCATCGTCTTTTTCGTTTTTTTCAGAGTTTTTTCAGCATCTTTGCGAATGGGATCGACTATCGAAGCGATTCTAAAATAACTTTCGGGGTCCACGTACCGGAAAGAGAGATCTTCCAGTTCGGCTTTTATTTTTCCCATCCCCAGGCGATTGGCTAAAGGAGCATAAATGTCTAAAGTTTCTTGAGCTATTTGTTGTTGTTTTTCTTCGTCTAAGTATTTCAAAGTTTTGAGATTATGAAGTCGATCAGCCAGTTTGATGAAAATAACTCGCAAGTCATCGGTCATGGCCAGGATGATTTTGCGGAGGCTTTCGGCATGGCGAGTAGTCGGAGAGGCCTCTTGGAGGCGGCTTATTTTAGTGACCCCTTCAACTAAATGAGTGACTTCAGAGCCAAAGATTTGGTTTAGCTCGTCAGCCGTAGTTGGGGTGTCCTCTAAAACATCATGCAAGAGACCAGCGGAAATAGTGGTCGGATCCATTTTCATCTCGGCCAGAAAAGCGGCCACTTCCAAAGGGTGACTGAGGTAGGGTTCTCCTGAGCGGCGAGTCTGGCCTTGGTGAGCTTGGGCAGCGAATACATATGCTTTTTTTAAAAGGGTAAGATCTTTTTCTGGTAAATAAGAAAGTTTGTCCAGGATATCGTCAAATCGAATCATTTTTTATTGCCGATGCCAGGTTAATCGCTATGGACCTTCACTTTTTTTCTCTATCGACAATCCAAGCCACAGCTTCTAATAATGTGGAAGCAATGAAGGCCGGTTGGTGGGGAGATGAGGCCAGCTCTTGCCGTGATTTTTCTCCGTATCCCGTGAGCACGAGGATTGGAGTGACCCCCAAGTTGAGGCCAAACTGGATATCTTCAACCTTATCCCCGATCATATACGATTGAGACAAATCAAGTTGCCAGTCGCGGGCTGCCCGGAGACCAAGGCCCGGCAAAGGTTTCCGGCAGCTGCAATCCTGACGATACCGGACCTCGGGAGAAAAAAGATAATGAGGACAATAATAAAAGGCATCAATTTGAGCCTTTTGGGCTAAAAAGTCCTGATGAAGACGATGGTGAATATCGAGAAGTTCTGTTTCCTTGATTAGACCCCGGCCCACCCCAGACTGATTAGTAATGACAAGTACTTTAAATCCCAGATTATTGAGGAGGCGAACGGCTTGGAAACTGTAAGGATAGATCTCGATGAGATGATAGGAATTAGGGTAACCCACATCTCGATTTATTGTCCCATCCCGATCAAGAAAAACAGCTTTGTTTTTCATTTTAGTTTAAAAATTTTTCCGCCGAGGCCAAGACTTCTTCAGGAGTGATAGAGGTTAAACAACGATGGTCAAAAGGGCAAGTGCGGTACCAACAGGGCCAACAGGGAGCGGGTTTTTTTAAAACTTGGGCGGGAGGACGAAAAGGCCCTGTTTGACGAGGATCAGTGGGCCCAAAAAGGGCGACCACGGGAGTGCGAACCAGGTTAGCCAAATGTAAAGGGCCAGAATCGTTGGCCACGACAAGATGGGCTTGCTGAATTAGCTTAATTAATTGGGGAAGAGAAGTCCGTCCACACAGGTTTTTTAAAGGAAAAGGCGCTAAGGAAGAAATTTGGGCACCCAAAGCAAACTCTTTTTGGGTGCCGACGAGTACTATTTCGGCGTTTTTTTGAGCCAAAAGTTCAGCCAACTGGGCAAAGTGCCTTGCCGGCCAGCGTTTAGCGGGGCCATAGGCAGCCCCGGGATGAAAAATGATCCAGGGTTTTTTCTTATCCAATTGGAAAGCTTCTGCTAGAGCGTCTCTTTGGCGGGGATCTTCAGGAAGAGGCAAGCTGAAAACTTCTGAGTCATCAGAGGAGAGACGACACTCGAGAGCAAGAAGCAACTGGCGGTAATATTCAACTTGATGAACTGGACCAGCGGGAGGAGAAGGGGCTCGGGTTAAAAGCAGGCGGCGACCATCTTGAGAGTACCCCCATCGCTGCGGGATGCGGGCTAGGGAGAAAAGAAAAGCAGAAGAAAAAGAATTGGTCAAAAGCAGGCCCAGTTCAAACTGTTGCTGATGAAGGTTTTGAGCGAAGGAAAAAAAATCACGTAGATGGTTTATTTTTCCCAGAGAGACAAACTCAGATATGAAGCCTAAAGGGGAGTAGAGATCCTGAGCCCAAGGTTGGCCCATGATAACGATTTGGTCATGAGAAAAGTTATAATGAAGGTCTTTAATGGCGGGAATAGCCAAGACGGCATCCCCTAGCCAATTAGGGACGCGAACTAAAATTTTCATCGCTTTCATTTTAAGGGCTGGCAGGAAAGTTGTCAAAAGACAGGGAGAATAACTTGAGGGGAAAACTCTCCGGCTAGGACTCAGAAGTAGTTTTGTTTTTTCCGGGTTTTTTGTCTTCCATAGCAGCGGATTTCTTCTTGGGGCTAGAAGCGTGCTCCTGTTTTGAGCGAGATGAATTAGAGGGATTGGG
>DQWD01000145.1 GCA_011042725.1 Candidatus Aminicenantota bacterium
CCCAAACAGTTAGAGTGGTTGTCGATTTAAACTTTTCCCAAGTCAAAAGATACGAAGTCTTCCCCCTTCCCGACCCGTTTCGAATTGTTTTAGACATCTATCCCCACAAGGGATCTACGTCCACTCCTGAAGAACCTCCCCATCCAGCCCAACCCACTAAAGGTGGTTACACTTTGGCCCGCCAACTAGGCTTGGGAGTCCAGCGCATTGTGCTTGATCCTGGCCATGGAGGCCGCGATCCAGGTTGCATCGGCCGGGGTGGGCTCAAAGAAAAAGAAGTAGTCCTTGATGTTTGTTTACGTCTCAAGAAGCTCTTGGAAACCAACAACTTTGAGGTTTTTCTGACTCGCGAATCAGATATTTATGTCCCTCTCGAGAACCGGACAATCATCGCCAACCAAAAAGGAGCTGATCTTTACCTCTCTATTCATGCCAATGCCAATCCCGACCGCAAAAAAAGAGGAATTATGAGCTTCTACCTTAACTTTAGCCCTGACCCCAACGTCAATGCCATTGCTGCCCGGGAAAACGCGACTTCTTCTAAAAACATCGGAAAAATGAAGGAAATCATCTTGAAAATTGTTCAGAACAGCAAGATCAAAGAGTCACAAGAATTGGCCCGCCTCATTCATCAGAACTTAGTCAAGCAATTACAAAAACGCTATTCATCGGTTAAGGATATGGGGGTAAAGGGAGGGCCTTTTTGGGTGTTAATCGGCGCCGAAATGCCCTCGGTTCTAGTCGAGATCTCGCATCTCAGCAATCCTAATGAAGAATCGCGTCTGAAATCTCCTCAATACCGAGAAGAAATTGCCCACGGCATTTTCGCCGGGATAATTGCCTATGTAAAATCTCTTGGCAAAGGATAAAGCTATGAAAAGACGAACCTTCATCAAAAATCTTACTTGGGGAGGTCTCTCATTATCCCTGCCTCCCTTGATTATGGGCCATCCCTTGATTAAGGAGCAATCACCCGCCACCGCGCCTTTGGTGGCCATCGTTCAAGGCGATTCCCCCTCAGAGTTAGTAACTACGGCCATTAATGCTCTAGGAGGAATGTCCCAGTTTATTTCCCGCGGGGATATCGTGGTCGTTAAACCTAATATTGGTTGGGACCGCACTCCCCAACAAGCCGCCTGTACCAATCCTGAGGTAGTGGCCACCGTTGTCAAGCTTTGTCTGGAGGCAGGGGCTAAGGAAGTTAAAGTTCTCGATAACCCCTGCAATCCGGCCCGGCGAACCTATGCTCGCTCAGGCATCGCCTCAGCCGCTAAAGCAGCCGGAGCTAAGGTGTCCTTTCCTAATCCCCATCGACTTAAAAAAATTCCTCTGCACGGAGATTGGCTGAAAGAATGGGAGGTCTACACTGATTTCATCGAAGCAGATAAGCTCATTAACGTGCCGGTCGCCAAACATCACAGCTTATCGCGAGTGACTTTAGGGATGAAAAATTGGCTCGGCGCCTTGGGAGGCAACCGGAATCAACTCCACCAAAAACTCGACTACGCCATGGTTGACCTGGCTTCTTTCTTCAAGCCTGCCCTGAGTATTCTCGATGCTTATCGTCTCCTCTGGCGGAATGGTCCCCAAGGGGGGCGTCTCTCCGACGTTAAATTGGTCAAAACTCTCATCGCTAGTCAAGATTATACCGCCGTGGATGCTTTAGGCGCTTCTCTTTTTGAAATTCCCCCTGAAGAGCTAACCTTCTTACGCCTTGCTCACCAGAAAGGGCGAGGAGAAATCTATCGGGAGAAAATGAAAATTGTCGAGAAAAAAATCTAAAACCTACCGTCTCCTTCAATTCACCCGCATAACTTCGCAACTAGTATTTTTTACCCTCTTTTTCATCCTCCTGCTCCAAACGCGTTTTCCCGGAAAGGACTACATCGGAGAGGTTGAAATTTTCTTTCACTTTGACCCTCTTCTTGCGCTCACTACTTACTTAGCCTCCCATCTCATCTTCAATCTGTTTCTTTTGTCAGTTATAACCTTAATTGTTACTCTGTTGGTGGGGAGAGTTTTTTGCGGCTGGGTTTGTCCTTTAGGAGCCATCCACCAATTCTCTTCCTTTGTCTTCAAAAAGTTGAAGTGGCTTAAAACCAAAACAAAATCCACCTTTTCGCCTAAACTTTGGAAATATTATCTCCTTTTCTTTCTTCTTATAAGTTCCTTCCTCACTCTCGATCTGGTGGGTTTTTTCGACCCTTTTTCCTTTCTTTACCGGTCTTTTATTACAGGTATCCTCCCCGCCCTGACGCTTGTTTTCTCAGCCCTCATTTCTCTGTTTTATCAACTCCATCTTTTCACCATCGGAGATAGCCTAGTTCAATTCTCCGAAAATCTGGGAATCAACACCGTCTTTCTCCAAGCTTTGGGTTTATCCCTTCTCTTTCTTTTTGTCCTTTTGCTTAACCTCAAAAAAGAACGATTTTGGTGTCGCTATGTTTGTCCCTTGGGCGCTCTACTAGGGCTTTTTGCTCGTTGGAACAGGCTCAAAATTAAGATCGACGAAGAAAAATGTATTAAGTGTAATCTATGCACCTTCGAATGTGAAACAGATGCCATCCCTTATCCCCCAGAAAAATGGACAATTACTGAGTGCGTCTATTGCTTCACCTGCAGCGCCATTTGTCCTACAGGGGCGATTACCTTTCCTTTTAAATTGTCCCCCCAGCGCACGGCCATGGTCAATTTGTCCCGCCGCCAGCTTCTGGTGAGTTCCCTCTTGGGCGCCTTGGCGGTTCCTTTTTTTCGCTTGAGTCCTGATCGGCACCGAGCTTCAGCCAAACGAATTCGCCCCCCGGGTGCTCTCCCTGAAGAAAAATTTTTACGGAAATGTGTTAAATGTGGCGAATGCCTGAAAGTCTGCCCCACCAACGGTTTGCAGCCAGCCCTAACCGAGGCTGGCCCCGAAGGAATCTGGACTCCAATTCTGGTTCCCCGCATCGGACATTGTGAATATTACTGTACCCTTTGTTCCCAGGTCTGCCCCACCGGGGCCATCCAGGAGCTCCGGGTTGAAGATAAAGCTACGATCAAAATTGGGACGGCCTGGATCGATAAAAATCGATGTATTCCCTGGAAAATCGGTGAACCATGTATTGTTTGTGAGGAACACTGCCCTGTTTCTCCCAAGGCCATTCAACTTGTGGAAACCCAAGTGCGACAACCTGATGGCCTCCTCAAAACTCAACGAGCGCCGTTTATTAATCTGGAGCAATGCACCGGCTGTGGGATTTGTGAAAACAAGTGTCCCGTGGTCGATGAGCCCGCTATCTATGTAACTAGTGTTGGCGAAACTCGCTCTGAATCCAATCGTGTCTTGCTGGAAACACTAGCAACGGGAGGCGACCCTTATTGAGCATCGGGATGTTGAATAGGCCAAAAAACTGGCAAAAAACCGGTGACAGCTCACCTATTTACCTAATTTTTATCTCAGTGAAAATCAGAAGGCAATAACTTAGGCTCCAAAGACAACCAAAGGAAACAAGCAAATATTAATAAAATGAAGACTAAAATCCAGTCTTAGGATTTAAATTTTTTTAGCTCTTCTTTTAAATGGGGGATAACTTCAAATAAGTCACCAACTACTCCAAAATCAGCCACTTTAAAAATCGGAGCTTCGGGATCTTTATTCACCGCCACAATGTACTTCGAGGAAGACATTCCGGCCAAATGTTGAATAGCCCCGGAAATACCAAAAGCCATGTATAAGGTCGGGGAAACCGTTTTGCCTGTTTGTCCCACTTGATGTTGATGATCAATCCAGCCGGCATCAACAGCCGAGCGGGAAGCCCCGATAGCCGATTGGGGAAGAAGCGCGCTTAATTCCCGGAGAAGCTGAAAATTTTCCGCCCCTTTCATCCCCCGGCCGCCGGAAATAACGATCTCGGCCTCGGTGATGTCCAACTCTTCCTGTTCTCCTCTGATGATTTCTTCCACTCTTTCCTTAACCATATCTTCATCAAGGTCAACTTTCCTCTCCTCCACTTCCAGACTGGAAGAAGCTTTCTCGACCACCGGAAAGACATTCGGTCTCAGGGTAGCCAGAAAAGGTGAGGAGGAAGCCTGGACCGTCAAGAAGGCTTTGCCGGCAAAAATAGGCCGGACGGCTTCGAAAACTCCCTCTTTTAGCTCTAAACGCACACAATCAGAGGCCAAGCCTACCCTAAGGCGAGCCGCCAATCGAGGAGCCAAGTCCCGCCCCATCGCCGTGGCCGCCAGCAATAAAGCCTCTGGATTTTCCTCGGTTACTAATTGCGCAAGAGCATTACTGTAGCCCGAAGAAGAATAAGAACCCAAAAGGGGATGACTGAGACAGTAAATTATATCGGCCCCGCAACGCTGGAAAGACTCTTTCGTTTCTTCGGTTAGAGAGCCAACGATAACGGCGCCTACCTTCAAGCCTGACGTCTCTCCCACCCGGCGGGCTGTTGAGAGAGCTTCCAGAGAGGCTTTTTTCAGTTGCCCATCTCTAATTTCACCAAAAACAAGAATCATTTCTTTCCTCCTTAGATAACCTTGGCTTCTTCATGGAGAAACGCCACTAACTTTTTCACTGCCTCTGTGATCTCTTCATCGATAACTTGCCCGGCTTTCCGGGGAGGGGGCGCTTCTACTTTGACGACGGCTACCTTCGGTTTTATCTCTTCTTCGGTTAAGCCAAGCTGCTCAAGAGGTAACACGGGGATTTGCCTGCGTTTGGCCGCCATAATGCCTCGCAAAGTTTCGTAACGAGGCTCATTTAAACCCTTCTGGGCACTGATCACCGCCGGCAAAGAAAACACTACTTTCTCATGAGCCCCTTCTATCTCTCGATAAGCAACCCCTTGGGAACCCTGGATCTCCAGCTTGGTGACCACATTGACTTGGGGAAGCCCTAACATCTCAGCTACCATCGCGGGCACTTGGCTGTTATCATCTCCTACGGCTTGTTTACCAAAAAGAAGCAAATCAAAGTCCGGGTAATGTTGTTGGAGAGCGGCCACAATAATCCGCGCTGTCCGCCAACCATCATAAAGTTCCTCACTCTCATCTTTAATTAAAACAGCTTCGTCAGCCCCCATAGCCAGACATTTTTTAAGAATAGCCTGTGCTTCATCCGGCCCCACCGAAAAGACAGTTACTTGACCTCCCTGAGATTCCTTAATGCGTAAGGCTTCTTCCACGGCATACTCATCATAAGGGTTGAGAATATAGTTTAAACCATCAAAGACAATATTAGTGCTGGTTGGATTAATGCGAATTTTAGACTCGGTGTCCGGTACTCTTTTAACAAAGACAAAAATATTCACCGCTACCTCCTTTTAATTTTTCGACAAAGAAAAATTTTTTTCTCAGTTCCTCTGAAGTCGAAAACTTTTCTCCTTCTAGCCCGAAAATCGCCGAAGCAAGAGAGCTCCGTTGGTTCCGCCAAAGCCAAAAGAATTGGATAAAGCATATTGGATTTCCCCGGGACGAGCTCGATGGGGAACATAATCCAAATCACACTCCGGATCAGGATGTTCATAATTGCGCGTGGGCGGAATTTGCTGATGAAAAATAGCCAAGGCAGAAATGCCGGCTTCGTAACCCCCGGCCGCGCCTAATAGGTGTCCAATCATCGATTTTGTTGAGCTTATCGCCAATTTAAAGGCATGCTCCTGGAAAAGTTTCTTCACGGCCAAGGTCTCAATCTTATCGTTATATTGAGTAGATGTTCCATGCGCATTAATATAATCAACCTCGCAAGGAGAAATCCCGGCATCTTCGATGGCCAATTTCATTGCCCGATAAGCTCCATCTCCGTCAAGGCAAGGCGCCGTCACGTGATAGGCATCTGCGGTCATCCCATAGCCCACTACTTCCGCGTAGATTCGAGCGTTGCGTCGAAGTGCATGACCAAGTTCTTCGAGGATTAGAATTCCCGCTCCCTCGCTTATGACAAAGCCGTCTCTTTCGGCATCGAAAGGACGGGAGGCCTTATCGGGAGCCTCGTTGCGCGTGGAAAGGGCTCGCATGGCACAAAAGCCAGCTACTCCTAAGGGAGTTACCGGGGCCTCAGCTCCTCCGGCAATCATGACTTCGGCATCTCCACGAGCAATTATTCGAAAGGCATCTCCAACGGCATGCGTGCTGGTAGCGCAAGCGGTGGCGGTGGCTGAATTGGGGCCTTTGGCGCGAAAGCGAATAGACACCTGCCCGGCTGCTTCATTGATGATGGTTGCCACCAAGAAGTAAGGCGAAACGCGGTGGGGACCTTTTTCCAGTAAAAGCCGATAATTATCTTCGATCGAACCAATCCCTCCAATTCCCGAACCAATATAGACCCCTGTCTTCTCTCCGGCCAAACTATCTGTTTCCAACCCGGCATCAGCAACCGCTAATTCGGCCGCAGCAATGGCGAATTGAATAAAACGATCCATCTTCCGCAACTCTTTCTTTTCTACAAAATTTAAGGGGTCAAAACCGCTAACCTCACCGGCAATCTGAGAAGAATAGGCAGAAGCATCAAATAAGGTGATTAGGCCAATCCCATTTTTCCCCGCTGTGATTGCTTCCCAATTTTGCTCTGTCCCGACCCCAAGAGGAGAAACAAGGCCGATGCCCGTAATAACCACACGCCGTTGGGATAAACTACCCCTCATGGTTTTCTGGCTCCCCACTTCAACAATAAACTAACTTTGTGCCTTCTTGGCTAGTTGCTCGAGGACATAATCTATGGCTTTACCCACCGTAGTGAGTTTCTCGGCGTCTTCATCGGGTATGTCTAGATCAAATTCGTCTTCCAAAGCCATAACTAATTCCACGGTATCCAAAGAATCCGCACCCAAATCGTCGATAAAAGAAGCATCTTCCGTGACTTGGTCTTCACTGATGCTGAGCTTATCCGCCACGATGGCTTTTACTTTCTTGAGAAGTTCTTCTCGCTCCATTGTCTCCTCCTTAAATGAATATTTGCAAAGGCACTTGGCCTTCTTTTACATATACATGCCCCCGTTAACATTGAGAACTTGGCCTGTTATATAAGCCGCATCTTCGGATAAAAGAAAGCGAACTGCTTTGGCCACGTCTTCCGGCCGGCCAAACTTTTTTAAAGGAATCAAGTTTAAAAACATGTGCTTGGTCTGTTCGGAAAGAATTTCGGTCATGGGCGTTAAAATATACCCCGGGGCAACTGCATTAACCGTTATATTGCGCGCGGCCACTTCCCGGGCCAAGGATTTGGTAAACCCAATAACTCCAGCTTTGGAAGCGGCATAATTGGTCTGTCCTAGATTGCCCATTAGTCCCACCACCGAAGCGATGTTGACAATTCGGCCTTGACGACGACTCATCATGGCTCGAATAACAGCTTTACAACAGTTAAACACCCCTTTTAGATTAACCTGGAAAACTAAATCCCATTCCTCCTCACTCATCCTCATTAGTAAATTATCCCGCGTAATTCCAGCATTATTAACGAGGTGATCAATTTGACCGTAATGATCTAGCGCCGTCTTGGCCGCTTCTTCAACCTCGGCCAGCTTAGAGACATCCACCTGCTGAAAATCAGCTTGACCGCCACGGGTTTGTATTTCCTGGGCGACGTCCTTTAACTTTTCTTCCTGAATATCCCATAAAATAACCCGCGCGCCTTCTTGGGCTAGCAAATCAGCAATGGCCTTCCCAATTCCTTGGGATGCTCCGGTGACTATCGAGATTTTATCTTTAAACAGCATTTGACCCTCTCCCTAAGGTATTTTTAAGGATTATAGCTAGGTGCATACCGGGCTATTTCTTGTTGAATTTTTTCTAACACATTGTTATCCACAAAATCGCGGGCCAACCTGATGGCATTTTTCACGGCTCTTGAGGAAGAGCGGCCATGACCAATGACCACGACTCCATTTACTCCCAACAGCTGGGCTCCTCCATATTCCGAATAATCCACTCGTTTATAAATCTTCTTAAGGTTCCTCTTCATTAAAATGAACCCTATTTTGGCTAATAAATTTTTCATCACCTCTGAACGAGCAAGGTGCATCAAGGTGTCCACCATCCCTTCACTAACCTTTAAGGCCACATTGCCGGTGAAGCCATCACTGACAATTACTTCCGCTTTACCTGCATAGATATCTTTCCCCTCCACATTACCGATAAAATTTAAGGGCATGTTTTTGAGCACTTCATGGGTTTCACGGATTAAATCATTGCCTTTAGTTTCTTCTTCGCCAATACTCATCAGGGCTACGCGGGGTTTTTTAATGCCCAACACTGATTCCATAAACACTTTCCCCATCAACGCAAATTGGACCAAATGGGGAGGGCGACAATTAGCATTGGCGCCAACATCGATGAGTAAGCTCATTCCTTCCAGGGAAGGCACGAGAAGAGATAAAGCTGGCCGCTCAACTCCCGGGAGAGCCCCCAGAACTTTGCGAGCAATATAGACGACAGCCCCTGTATTGCCCATGCTGACAAAAGCGTCGGCTGATTTGTCCCTTACTAGTTGAAGGCCAACTCTAATTGAAGACCTTTTTTTGCGCCGAAAAGACAACAGGCCTTCTCCCATGCTAATCTGTTCAGCCGCATTAACAATCCGAATATTGTTAGAGGCTTGGTTATAACTCTGGGACTTTAAGGCCGGCTCAATAAGGGCTTCGGTGCCTACTAACAGGATTTCTAAGGCAAAATCACGAGCGGCAAGACTAGCCCCTTCCACTATCACCGAAGGGGCAAAATCACCGCCCATCGCATCAACTGCAATCCTCACTGCCTTCCTACCAGTGGTCTATTCTTCTGCTCCTTCAATAACTTGCCGTTCCCGATAATAACCACATTCCGGGCAGGCCCGATGAGGGATCTTGGGCGTCCCACAATTAGGACATAACGCCAAGGGAGGCATTTTTAGAGCATCATGGGCTCTTCTCTTTCCCTTCCGGGAATGGGAGTGTTTTCTTTTTGGATTAGCCATTTTTTTTATCTCTTTAAAAAAGTTTTGAGTTTCTCCAATCGGGGATCAGTTAGATTCTGTTGGCAATGACAATTCCCCTCACTTATAATCTGCCCGCAAACAGGACAAATACCTTGGCAATCTGGCGAACATAAAGGTTTCATCGGAAAAGTTAAATTTAACTGTTCCAGCACTATTTCTCTAAGGTTGATTTGGTTTTGAAAATAAAAAAACAAATCCAAATCATCATCGGATAGTTCTTCTTTAAGTTCAAACAACTCTTCCGGAAGAAAGACTAAGTCAAATTCGGCGTCGACCTTAAATTCGAAAGGAGCCAGGCAGCGACTGCAAATAAAACTGATCACGGTTGTTATCTTTCCTTTAATCGATATCTCCTGGCCTTGTTTACAAAGATCAATTTGGGCATGCAAGGGTTCTAACAGAATCGCCTCTTCTTCCACTAACTCGCCATTTTCAAGTTCAAAATAGCGATCAACATGCAGCCCTTCTTTAGGTATACGCTCAAGGTCAATAATCATCGCTATTCACTTAGTTAAATTCTAAAAAAGTTATCCTATTATACCAATTTAAGGTGCTTTGTCAACTTGACCTAACTGCCTTCCAACCCACCATTTTGGAGATTTTACCAAGAGCAAGGAACAAGATTGACATCTCCATGTTCTATGCTATAATTTTTATTTACTTTTTCCTTGTTCACTTTTAGAGGGGATAGGAAAATGCCTATATATGAGTATAAATGTCTTGAATGTGGGTACCGTTTTGAAAAATTCCAGCGACTAAATGAAGCTAGTCCTGACTTCTGCCCTCGCTGTGGAGGCCCCATTAAAAAGGTCCTCTCCGCCCCGGCTATTCACTTCAAAGGTAGCGGCTGGTACGTAACCGACTATGCCCGCCCCAATCCCTCTAATTCATCTCGCTCAAAACAGGAGCACGCTTCTAGCCCCAAGAAGAAATCCGCTGCTATGGAAGACAAAAAACCCGGAAAAAACAAAACTACTTCTGAGTCCTAGCCGGAG
>DQWD01000144.1 GCA_011042725.1 Candidatus Aminicenantota bacterium
ATCATCTTCAAGATCTGGGAGAAGTTTACATCATCGCTCCCTATCAAGAAACCAGCGCCACTTCTCTGGCTCTCACTCTCCACCACCCGCTGCGAGTGCACCATATTGATTCTCACCTCATCGCCGTTGAAGGAACCCCCGCTGATTGTGTCTACATGGCCTGCCAACTGCTTCTGCCTCGCCTCCCTGATATTTTACTCTCGGGGATAAATCATGGTCCCAATGTTGGTCAGCAAGATATTGCTTATTCAGGAACAGTGGCCGGGGCTATTCAGGGAACTTTCCTTCGAATTCCCTCAGCAGCTCTCTCCCTATATCCTGATAAAAAAGGTCAGTTTGATTTTGATTATGGAGCTAAAATTGGTCGTTTAATTGCTGAATTCCTGCTGTTTCATTCTCTTCCCGAAAGAATCACTTTAAATGTCAACATTCCTGCCCCTCCCCCCAAAGGAATCAAGCTAGCTAAATTAGGCGAAAAGAGATATAATCCGGAAATTATCACTAAAATTGACCCCCGGGGCCGAACCTACTATTGGATCGGGACGGGGAATCCGCGAGCAGTGGGTGATAGAAGCAGCGATGTTCACGTTATCCAAGAGGGATACATAACTCTGACCCCTCTCCAGCGAGACCTGACCGCTTTTGAGTTACTCGAAGATAATAAATTTCACCAGCTTTGGGAAAAGTTAAGCAAAGAGAAATTTGACTCTTAATTTTTCCCTTAAAAGAATGAAACCAAAGAGGAGACGATTAGGCCAGCAATGGTCACTCCTCCAATGATCGCGGGAAAAGCATAGCGCGGTTTAATGTCAAAAATAATCGCGGCCACCGAGCCGGTCCAAGCTCCTGTTACGGGAAGAGGAATAGCCACAAATAGGGTTAAACCAATAGCTCCATATTTCATAAGGCGTTGACTCTTTCGGTAGGTGCGCTGGTAAAGCCAATCAAAAAATTTCTGAAAAATATAAAACCTAGACAAAAATTTGCGGATTGGTTCTAGAAAATAGATAAGAGGAAGAACTGGCACCAAGTTCCCGGCCCAAGCTAAAAAATAGGCTGCAGGGAGGGGCATTTTAAAATGCAGCACCGCCAAAGGAATAGCCCCTCTCAATTCAAAAATGGGCATCATGCTCACGCAAAAAGTAATCAGTTCCCGGTTGAAATGTAAATTTTTTAAAAAGTCAACAAACGATTCCAGCATTGCTCTTAACTATAACCAAATTGATTTTATTGTCAATTAGATCGAAGGCCTTATTGATATTTCAATGACCATTGACAGCTGGGGAAATAACTTTTCTCACCAAGAAGCATGGTCTATAATTCTAAAGCGATGATAAAGTTATACTGTTTCATGCTTAAAAAAGAACATGATTAACCGCCAAGAAAAAATAAAAAGAATCAGCCAGGCTTTAGAAATTCTAAAAACACATGAAACTCATTGCCAGCTCTGCCCTCGAAATTGCGGAGTTAACCGGGCCCAAGGAGAAAAAGGATACTGCGGGGAAAGCCTTGTTGTTCGGGTCGGCTACATCGGCCCCCACTTTGGCGAAGAGCCGGTTATCAGTGGGATAATCGACTATCAGCAATCCAAAGAAAACAAGCTGGCTGGTGGCTCAGGCACCATTTTTTTTAGTGGCTGCAACCTCAAGTGTGTTTATTGTCAAAATTTTCAACTCAGTTGGTTAAACCAAGGAGAACCCCTTGAAGAATCTGCTCTGGCCCAAAGAATGATCGATCTCCAAGATCAAGGAGTGTTGAACATTAATCTAGTTACGGCCAGCCACTTCCTCATTCCTGTTCTGCGGGCCCTTCGCTTGGCTTATCAGGAAGGATTAAACATACCTCTCGTTTACAACAGCGGGGGGTATGAAAAAAAAGAAATTATCGCTGTCCTGGATCAAATCGTTGACGTGTATTTACCTGATTTAAAGTATAGCAACCCTTCTCTTAGCCAAAAATTGTCGGCAGCTCCTGATTACTTTCAATTTGCTTCGGCCGCTCTCTTGGAAATGAAAAAGCAACAACCAGAATTACTCGTCGACGAAAGAAATATTGCCAGGAAAGGTTTAATCTGTCGTCATTTAGTTTTGCCCGGCCAGGTGGAGAACTCCCAAAAAATAATTTCTTGGACTGCCTCTCACCTAGGCAAAAGCATTGGCTTCAGTTTGATGAGCCAATATCGACCATGTTTTAAAGCCCCCTCGACATTCAATCGGTCTCTCTCCCCGGAAGAATACCAACAAGTTCTAAAATGGGCCAAAGATATCAAATGGGATATTCTTTTCATTCAACCAACCGCCTTCTCTCAAGATGAGCACCTCATCCCTGATTTCAATTCACCAGATCCCTTTGGCTGGCAAAAATGATGGGAGAAAAGCAAATCAAGAAAAAAAATTAGTAATACCTGGTCTATTCATAAATTAAAAAATATTGATCCAAGAACAGCCAAAAATCTTAGCGGGTGATTGGTTCAATCTTTTTTGGTTGTTCCCTCTCTCTTCTTTTTCTAACGTATTATATATCAATACGTTATGAAGGAAAACATTTCTTTTTATGAATTATCCAGGTAATAATAATTTGTAATATAAAAACAATCTTAATTAATAATTAATTTTAAATTATCCTCTTGAAAATTATTGTGTCTCTAAGAAGTTATTTTTTCAGCGCTTCGTAAAATTCTTGCAATTTAGTTTCAATTATTTCTACATTGCTCGGGCCCATCCGCAGCAGGTGTTTTTGGGCGTCGGAGAGTTTTTCTAGCTCTTCTTGTTTATAAACATATGTAGTTACTCGGGGAACAACTTCAATCTTTCCCTCAACTACGGGCACCTTTAACAGCTCCTTAATAGCTTTAAGGAGCACAGGATGAAACTCCTGGTGGGGATAACCAAGTTCTGCGTAAGCCTCTTTTATTGGTTTTTGAAATAACCAATACAATCGTACGCAGCCTTCGGTATCGAGGGAAGCAAAAACATCCGCCAAAACATCATAACGTTTATAACTGGCAGGGTCGATATAACAACGGCCATCTTCTTTGGTGGTCTTAAATTTTTCATTTACTTTCAAAAAATCAAGATGAGGGCGAGGGCTTTCTCCCTGAGCAATATTGTTGACCACCGCCACGAATCTTTGAATCAGGCCATCTGTTTTTATCCACCGCGCAAAGAAGGGATGGAGGGAAAGATTCTGGGCCAGTTCTCGCAACCGGCGATCACTTTCCGCTAAAGAAATATCTAGCGCTTCGGGTCTTGCTACTTTCTCTTCGCCAATTTCTGTTTCGGCGGTAGTTTTTATCTCCTCCACTTTCAATGGCTCTTCTTCTATTTTTCGGGATGGACTAATGACCAAGAAATAAATCAGAAAAACGGCTACTAAAAGAATCAAGATTATGGAACCAGTTACCCAAACTTTTTTTGATTCTTCCATATTCCCTCCTCTCACCTTGAAGATGCTTCTATTATAGACATGTTTATTGGCAAGTGCAAAATGAAAATCAACTCCCACCCAAATCTAATTTTATTTTCATCGGCCCTGAGAAGGTATTTTGAGAAATTATTTCGCCTCAACTAAAGAAGCTCTTTTCTTTAACATCTCATAGCTCACCGGGGAAGGAAAATAGCCGTGTCTTTATTTGGCTCGTAACTGGACTTTCAGCCAGTTAAAATAAAATAAATTCAAGTGAAGTTAAGAAAACTCACTTCCTTTTTTTGATCGTTATTTTTTATTTTTAGAGTGAAAAACTCAAAATAAATTAGATTAATTGTCGACAGAAACTAGTCAGGAGTTACTCAAGGGCAGGCCAGAAAAGTAGGGCCATGAACAAAGAAGAGCTCGAATTGACCTTCTAAGTTGAAGCTTAGAAGCGAATTTCGACCCCAAAAATCGCGATTTAGGGCAATTCTGCGCGGGTCTTAGGCAGTTAACTCATTTATATTCAACTAAATAGCGTGGCCCGACCCCAAGAAAAGAAGAAAGAACAAGAAAGAAGAAGAGAGAAAGCTCCTGCTTTCTCCCTCCTTTTCCTTGACTGCAAAAAATCAGATAGACTAAGAAATCTCAAGAAGCTCTATGTCAAATACGAGTACTTTTCCAGCGAGTGGATGATTAGCATCGAGG
Organism: Candidatus Aminicenantota bacterium; assembly: GCA_011042725.1. GTDB lineage: Bacteria > Acidobacteriota > Aminicenantia > Aminicenantales > Aminicenantaceae > JdFR-80. The sequence continues at coordinate 4,117 of DQWD01000144.1, forward strand.
ATGATAGCTTCCTTCTGAACATCTTTGACGACAACGGGCAATTTTTGCCCACTTTGACTGATTAACTGAAGCTCCATCCCCACTTCGGGATTAATGTCTTCTGGAACCCGGTCTAAGGGCATAGTTAAAACCAGGTTCTCATCATAGTCTCCATAGGCATCCTGCGGCTCTACGCGGACAGTCTTCTTTTCTCCTGGTTCCATCCCAACCAAAGCATTCTCGAAGCCTGGAATTAGCATTCCTTCGCCAACAGTAAACTCTAACGGTTCTTTTCCTTCCGAACTATCAAAAACAACGCCATCATCGAATCTTCCGACATAATTCACCTTAACTGTATCGCCGCTCTTAACTGTTTGTGCCATTTACTTTCTCCTTACTAATTTTTTCCTATTGGGATTTGGCACGGTTAACCCGAAGATTGCGGCCTTCTACTTCTTTGCCATCGAGACCTCTAATTGCCTCACTAGCTTCATCAGAGTTTGACATCTCGACAAACCCGAATCCTCTTGACCTGCCGGTCATCCGATCCTTGATAATCTTTGCGGAAACGACTTCACCATACTGTTCAAACAGTTTCCTCAAGGAATCTTCAGACATCCGGTAATTCAGGTTACCTACGTAAATGTGAATGGACATGATACACCTCAAAAAAATTTTTGGCTTTCGCCTTTCTTCTAAATGAATCCCCTTTTTGCTTGGGAAGCTTAAAGAGTCCTCATTGAGAAGAAGTAATTATGGCACAATTCCTTGCGGATAGCAATAGTCTCCTATTTTTCCTTATTTTTTCAAAGACTTAAGACAATTCATATTTTAGATCACTCGTGTCCCAAAGATATTTCTGCATTTTGGGTAATTTATTGAATTCAATTAAATTACAACGAAATATATCATAATCGATTTGAAACAAAATTCCATTTTTTTATCGTGTAACTTCAACAATATCAACACAAATTTTTCCGTTTAATAAACGTTGGGACACGAATGATTTTAGACATATTCTTCTTGTTTTAAATTTTGATTTATCTTTTTTTTCTTCATTTTTGTTAGAAATCACCTCAAAACTGAGAGAGCCAAGGTACCAACTCTTGGTTTCAATTAAAGAGAAAAACGATGATTTTCCTCATTTCAGCCTATTGTCTAGCTAAAGCTCTCTCCTTAAATAAGAGCCCCGCCACCTTTTTCCTTCTTGCTTGGAGCAGTATTTACTTTTCGCTGGCTTAGCCAAATCGTTAATTTCCTGTTTCTATTGGTGTTAGCCAATGGTCACCAAGCTATCCCATAGTCTTCTCCGTAATTGCTGGAGCCCCCCCAGAAAGTCTTATGGGGCCAATCAAAAAAAATGGCGTTTAAAGGACCAGAAGTATGGGAACGAAAATCAAGTTGGTAACCCAATTTTTCCAAAGCACTTCTCACCCAAGGGGGTACCAGTTCATTTAAAGTCAATCTTCCTGGCCTTGATTCATGTTTCCCAAAAGAGCTTTTCATTTGATAGCTGGTAATATTGGCCGCTTCACAAGCCTCCTGGACGTTCATCCCAAATTCAATCATGTTCAATAAGAATTGAAGAGTATTCTGATCCTGAGTGTCCCCTCCTTGAACAGCCACTGAAATGTAGGGCCTTCCTTCTTTGAGAACAATGGTGGGGGTCAAGGTGGCTCGAGGTCTTTTGCCCGGTTCAACCACGTTAAAGGGATTCTCGGCCTTCTCGAGAACAAAGCTTTGCATTCGTTGACTAAGTCCAACTCCTGTTCGACCAGCCAGGCAGGCTGGGATCCAGCCGCCGCTGGGAGTCATTGAAACTACCCAACCTTCTTCATCAGCGGCTTGCACTGAAGTTGTTCCCGCTAAAAAGCTTTGCTCAAATTCTTCTTCAGTTTCTTGGCTTTTCTTTGAGGGCGGCCAATTTTTCAGGTAGTCAAGAAAAGGATTTTCTTGACCCATGAAGGGATAAGGATCACCTGGTTTGACAGCGGGATCATTTTTTTTCGGACTAAATAATTTCAATCTTTCCCGAGCATACTCTTTGGAAAGCAATCCGGGCAATGGTTCCTCCGGCGGAAAATAGGGATCGCCATAATAAAAATCCCGGTCAGCAAAAGCTAGGTTCATCACCTGATAAAGAGTATGGATATAACGAGCTGAATTATAACCCATCTCTTTTAAATTAAAATGTTCCAGCATATTAAGCATCTGGAGTAAAACAGGGCCTTGGACCCAGCAGGTTAATTTATATACTTCCACATCTTTATATTGGGTCATCACCGGCTCTTCGATATAAACTTTCCATTTGGCCAAATCATCCAAGGTGATCAATCCTCCCTGTTCTTGTACTCCGCGCACAAATTCTTGAGCTATATCTCCTTTGTAGAAACGGTCGTAGGCAGCATAAATAGCTTCTTTGCGACTTTTGCCGGCAGCCAAAGCCTTTTGCTCGGCTTCGACCAACTTAGCTAAGGTCTGGTAAAGGTCGGGTTGGCGAAAGATTTCTCCCGGATAAGGAGCCTCATGTTCTCCCCCAAGATGGGGCAACAGAACTTGGCGAGAATAAGGCCATTTTTTTATTCGTTCTTTGTTTCTCTCAATACTTTCCACTAATTGAGTTTCAATCGGGTAACCCTGAGCCAATTCCATGGCCGGAGCTAAAACTTCTTTTAAGCTCAGAGTGCCAAACTCAGCTAGCATAACCATTAGGCCGCCGGGAGTACCCGGAGTGACTGCTGCCAGGGGGCCATAAGACGGCGGATAACTTAGGCCCTTTTTCTTGAAGAATTCAGCTGTAGCTCCGGTGGGGGCAACTCCTAAAGCGTTAATTCCATAAACCTTCTTAGTCCGGGGATTGTAAATAAGAGCTTGGGTCTCTCCGCCCCAACTAAGAACATCATACATGGTACAGGTAGCAGCCAGCATGGCACAGGCGGCATCAACAGCATTCCCGCCTCGTTGGAAAATCATGGCTCCCGCCGTGGCGGCCAAGGGTTTTCCGGTGATGGCTACCCAATGCCGGCCATGAAGAACAGGTTTTTCGGTGCGGGCCGAACTTTGAGAAATCATGCCTAAAACCAAAACCAGAACAACTAAACTAACAACGGCCAATTTTAAAATCGATGACATTAAACTCCCTCCTTAAAAAAGGTTGGCTTCGATAGCGTTGTAAAGTCACTTTATCCAGTCTATTAAGCCAGCTTCTTTTGTCAAGAAACAAAATTTTCCTGGTGTCTGGTAACTAGAAGAGAACAACAATTGTCAAATCTTCCCCCAAGGGCTAAACCATATTCTCAAATTAACATCGACTGGAAGAAGCACTACTCCTTGGCCTACAGAGACATTATTATGATCTAACCTTCTTATTTTGACTCTATAGATTGAATCAAGGTAATTACCTTGATTTTAGAGTCATTATCTTCTAAGATTTTTATCACTCATATGATTCAAATCATTCTTTCCCGGAGGTTAATCATGACTAAGCTAAAAAGAATATCTTTCTGTCTTTGGGGATTACTCCTTGGAATTTCCCTTATCCTGCAAGCATCACCTGAAAAAACCCGCCGGCCGATGACTGTCCACGATGCTCTAAACATGATTAGGGTTGGAAACGCCCTTATCTCTCCTGACGGAAAATGGGTTTTCTTTTCTAAATCAGAGCTGAATTGGGAAAAAAACCGTCGGGATACCAAGTATTACCTCATTCCTGCTGAGGGAGGCGAAGAATTTCAATACATCGGCCAAGAAGGCGGCAATTCATTTCAATATTCCCCCGACGGCCAGTATCTCTCCTTTAAAAGGAGCGTCGATAAAAAAAGCCAGCTTTTTTTGATGAGAACTTCGGGAGGAGAAGGCATTCAAGTTACCAAACATAAAACCAATATTGGCTTTTATCGCTGGTCCCCTCTCTCCGACAAGATATTCTTTATTGCTGACCGCCCCCGAACCGAAGAAGAAGAGAAAAAGTACCAAGCCGGAGAAGATGTTATTTTCGTTGACGAGGGACCCAACGGCCAGCGGGAAGGTCGCTGGAAACAAATCTGGGTTTTCGACGTTAAATCCCGGGAAGAAACTCTTTTGCTTGACCAAGATTTGATTATCAACGAACTTGATATATCACCCGGCGGACAACAAGTCCTCTTTACTGCTCGCGAAACCAATCGCCGCAATGATGGTTATAAAGATGAAATCTATCTCCTCGATGTTTCAACCCAAAAAATAAAGAAATTAACCAACAATAAAGCCCCTGAATATTCACCACTCTGGTCCCCCACGGGGAAGTACTTTGCTTACTTAGCCGCTGATGATAAAGAATGGCTTAACCGAAACTCCAAAATCTGGCTCATGGATCCTGCCACCGGCCAGCACCAACTCCTTTCCTCCTCCTTTGAAGGCAGTATCCGAGGTCTTTATTGGTCCCCGGACGGTCAATATATTTATTTCAACGGACAACAAGGAGTTAACACCAACCTTTTTCGGATAAAAGTAACTAATAAAAAGATAGAAAAACTAACTGATGTCCAGGGAACCATCATGGTTACTGGATTCTCGAAAGACCGCCGTCGCTATGTCTATATCTTCAGTGACTATGACACTCCCCCTGATGTCTATACCTCTCCAGTTACTTCCTTTCAGCCGACGCGACTTACCCAGGTCAATCCGTGGGTTGAAGAAGAAATTGAATTAGCGACCATGAAAGTCATCCGGTGGAAAAGTGTCAAGGACTACGAAATAGAGGGGCTCCTTCATCTTCCCGCTAACTACCAAAAAGGAACAAAACTGCCTCTCATTCTTAACATTCATGGTGGTCCGGCCGGGTGTTTCACCAACAGTTTCCGGGCCTCCTATCACATCTGGGCAGGCTTAGGTTATGCCTCGCTTTCACCTAACGTCAGAGGAAGCAGCGGGTACACCGATCATCTCCGGGAAGGAAATACAATTCACCAAGGCGATGGCATCGGTAAAGGTGATTATTGGGACCTGATGCACGGAGTGGATAAAGTAATCGCTGACGGATATGTTGATCCCAATCAGATGGGCCTCCGCGGTTGGAGCTACGGAGGAATACTGGGAGGCTGGACCATTACTCAAACAGATCGCTTCAAAGCGGCCTCCATTGGCGCCGGAGTTTATGATTGGTCATCTGAGTATGGGATGGGTTTCAACCACGACGTCCGGCTCTGGCACATCGGAGGAACACCGTGGGATAATCCGCAGGCTTACCGGTCCCAATCTGCTTACAGTTATGTAAAAAATGTGACTACCCCCACTCTACTCATCCACGGCATGCGGGATACAACTGACACCGAAGGACAAAGCATGCTTTTCTTTACTGCTTTGAAAGATATCGGCCAAGTTCCTTGTCGCTACCTCCGCGTTCCTCGAGAACCACATGGATTTCGTGAACCCCGGCATCAACGCATCCGTGATATCGAAGAAATCAAATGGATGCAAAAATATGTGCGCGGGATAGAGTGGCAACCGTGGGAACGTAAGGACGACAAAGAAGAGAAAAAAGAAGAAAAGAAATCTAAGTAAAAACTAAAGCTAGATTATAAAAGGAGAGCGAAGTGCCAAAATTAAAATCGAAGCATTTTTATTTGAGTTTAATCTTTATTTTTCTTGTTCTATTTTCAATGACACCACCTCTAGGAGCCGAGGAGAAACCAGCTCATAATTTTTTGAACTTGAAAGAAGATATCGTCTCGGTAACTCATCACACCATCAAGATTAATAATCAAGTAATTCCCTATACCGCCACTGCTGGTTACATCACTCTTCGAGACGAAGAAGGAAAAGGAAAAGCTAACGTTTTTTTCACTGCCTACACGCGGGAGGATATCAAA
>DQWD01000037.1 GCA_011042725.1 Candidatus Aminicenantota bacterium
ATCTTGACCTGGTTCGGCCGGGAATAATGCTTTATGGATACTACCCTTCAACGGCCACCCAGCTTGAAGACCGGCTCCAACTCCGACCGGTGCTTCATTTAAAGTGCCGCGTCTACATGGTCAAAACTCTTAGTCCCGGAGATTCAGTCTCCTATCATCGGGCTTATACGGCTTCCAAAAAAGAGAAAATTGCTCTTCTTCCCCTCGGGTACTCTGATGGCTATCCCCCCAATACTTCGGAAAAATCGGCAGTCCTTATCCGCGGCAAAAGATTTCCCCTTGTTGTTTCCCCGACAGCCAACCATCTCGAAGTTCTTTTGGGTGAAAATTCCGAGGTGAGAGCAGGAGACGAAGCAGTTCTAATTGGTCCGCAAAAACAAGCCCACATCTCCGCTTTTGAGCTCGGTCAATGGTCTAATCAATCTGTTTATAAGGTGTTAATCAATCTCAACCCACTGTTGCCGCGTCGGACTTGAGAGGTAATCAATTATTTCCAACTCGAGGTGACCGATAATCTCGGCAACGCTAGTGGCTATTTCTTTAAACAAATTTTCATCCAGCCGAGAACGGCCAAATTTTAAGTGAGTGGCATCCGTCACCAATTCTCCCGTGTCTTTATCCACCACCAACCACTTAGGATCTAGATTAAGCCACCGGCCAACATAGACTTCAGGCCACATGTGATAAGCAAACAAGCCACCCGCCGACATAATTCCCACGGCCGCCCGAGCTGGAATCCCTACCGCTCGGCAAAGGGCAACCGTAAGCACCGTAAATTCAGAACAATCACCTTGGCGAGCTTTAAGTACTTCCCGGGCCGAAGCAAAGCCCACATCATAATTGGGTTGTAAAGCTTGGTTCACCCAACGAGCAATTAGCTTGGCGGCGCGCCACGAATTTCGCTCATCACCGATTATGTCCCGGGCAACATTTTGAATCTGGGGATCATCGGACTGGCAAAAGGTCGTTGGTTGAAGATAGGATTGAATTTTTTCCTCCTTAATGGGGAGAGCCAGCGCTCGCTTCTCCTTGAAAACAAGGGAATTAGTTTGCACTACCACAAAATCATCACCCACTTGGACTAATTGCTGGCTACCATCGTCGAACGGAAAGCGGAGAAATTTTTCCCTCTCTAATCCGCTGAGGCGAAAACGAACCCGAGTGATTTGATATGGACTAGCCCAAGCAACATTGGGACGAATGATGGTCGAATAAGCCAAATCAAAGCCTGATGAAATGGGCTCTAACGCTTTCTCCCGATTCATGCGGAGAGAAGTCATGGTTAAAAAGGCAGAATTATTGATTGATTTCCAGATGATTCCCTCCTCGTCCAGCCAATCATCCACGGTAACCGAAACAATCGTTTCCATTTTCGTTCGGGTATGGCACAGACTTTTCTTCTCGCCTAGAATCATCACTTCTTCCCAGCCCAAAACTTCAAAATGGCAAGTTTTTAAACTGTAAGTTAAAGGATCAATTACCAAAAAATCTTGATTATATCCCGGTTGAATTTTCCCCTCGTCCAGAAGTTTTTTAATCGGGATCTCCGCATAGAATTTACCAGGAGAAGACACTTCATTGACCTGCTTTCCCCCGGCGAAAAAGACAATTTTGCCGGATTTAACTTGAGCCTCCAAACTTATTTTATCGCCCGTCATTGTGGTTTCGACCACCACCTTTTGAAGATTATCTTCTCTATCATAAAAAATCGACTCTCGAGTATTTATCTCAATGGGAACCCCACCCAATCGAGACACCTTTATTTTTGACTCGGAATAATTCTCAACATATTGACGATGATCCCGAACAACAATTCGCTGGCACGAGTAACCATAGCCGACCTTTTGACCTTGAACATAAATTCCATGCCAGCTCTCTTCCTTAATTTCCGCCTCGTCGTTTTTTGCCCTTTGCTGAGGGAAAATGGCCAACAATGGTGCTATTTGCCCTGGAGAAAATTCTCTTTTGAGGAAAAAAAGATGGCCCGAGGCTTTCAGCTCATTTTTGGTCCAGCTGGCGATTAACCGGGAAGATATTTCCGTTGAAGCTAAAGGGGAAAAACTGCCTAAGAAAAAAAAGAATAAACCGGCTAGAATTTTTATTTTTAGAGTAGACTCATAAATATGATCATGTTCTTTTGTTTTTACACTTTCCCATTTTTTTGCTGCCCGGCTTATCCCGGGAAAAGGGAAAAGTCCGAGGTGGCCCCCATTCTTTGGACAATATTTAGAGCTTTCTAAAATGATATTTTTATCTATACAATCTATTTTCCTATGCCCATTCATATCTAACCCTTCCTCCTTTTCGATGAAAAAATTCTATCGTGATTTTAATTCACTCTTGATTTTATTTCATCATCCCGCTCTTAGCAAACTTAATATGCATCACTTGCTCTTTTTGGCCCGGAAAAAATTAAGGTTATCAACCAAAGAACCCTTCCTTGGTCTAAATCTATTGATTCAGGATCGAGTTCTGACCTTGTAATTGGTAAATGTCAAATGTGGAAATCTGTCCCCCCTACTTATGCTGGCCTTCCATTTAATCTTGTATCAACTAATCCCGAAAAGAGGAAAGAGGGGCCTAAAAAATCGAAGTGGAAATTTGCCTTTGGTCAAGAAACTACTAAAAACAATTAGACTTGCTATTTTCTTATAGATATTATTTCTCATGGAAAGGAGGAAAAGTATGAGAAAAAAGAGGAGACTATTGACTTGGAGCTTATCAGTAATGCTCTTTAACTTGACCCTAATCGGCTTGATGGCTGCTGATAAGCCTCTTATTCTTCAGGAGTTAACCTGGACCGACATCAAAAGCTACTTAAAAACCAACGATATGGTGATTATCCCTTTGGGAAGCACCGAGCAGCACGGCCCCCATCTTCCTCTTGGCACTGATTTTTATGAAGCTTTTGGTTTATCTAAAATGATCTCGGCCCAAACCGGAGTATTAGTGGCTCCTCTAACTTTCACCGGTTACAGCCCCTATCACTCGGGATTTCCCGGCACCTTAAGCCTCCAACCCGAAACGATGGAAAGAGTCATTTTTGAGTCAGTCGAATGGCTGCTCAAATATGGATTTCGCCGCTTCCTCTTCTTTAACTACCACGGGGGAAACAACATCGTTCAAACCAGAGTCATTCATCGCATCAATCATCAGACCCCGGGAATAGCCGTAGCCATTGGACATGGCAGCTCTCTCCAAAGCGAAGAAGAAGATGATAGCTCAATGGATTGGCACGCTGGTGTTTCCGAAACTTCCCTTATGCTTTATCTAAAACCGGAGCTCGTTCGCCTTGACCGGGCAGAAAAGCCAGTTATGAGGTTTACCCCTCAAATGAAAGAGCTTCGCCAGTTGGCCGCCAAAGAGCCTTCTCTTCTGCTGGTGTGGAGCTCTTTGCTGGGGGTTCCTGAAGAAACAGGCAAAGGAGGGGCCAGCCATGAACTTTCTTCCAACGGAGTCTGGTCGTTTCTCGACCCCCGTGAAGCTACGGCCCAACAAGGAGAAAAAGAAGCCTTAGAAATGGTCAGGCAAGCCGCAAAATTTATTAAAGCCTGGCAGGCAGCCAAGGGAAAAATCGCTGATTTACCCTAAGGGAATAAGAATGGATTCAATCTGTTTCAGGCTTTACCATGGTTTTTCCTAGAACAATACCATACTTAGTTTGGTTCAGGCTAAGCTTGGCCACGCTTGGTAACAATTTTACCGGATATTACCAAATGTTATATAGTTTATTTTTTATATAGCATATTTTCACTTGATTTTGATTTAAACCAATCAAGTTTAACCAAGGAGAATTAAATGACTTGCCAGCAAAAAGCAATTAACCTCATCACGCAACTGCAATATCAGAAAGGCTCCATCGTCAGCCAGGAAATTTACAAGCAGCCAACCGGAACCTTGACTCTTTTCGCCTTTGATGAAGGACAAGGCCTCAGCGAACACACAGCGCCTTTTGATGCTTTCATCTATTGCTTGGAAGGTCAAGTTGAAGTTTCTCTGAAAGGTCATCCCCATCAATTAAAGTCAGGTGATCTTCTCTTGATGCCGGCTAATCTGCCCCATGCTCTTCACGCTCTAAGCTCAACCAAAATCCTCCTTATCATGTTTCGCACCACCTAAAAGTGTGGAGGAAATGGGAAAGAGGAAAATTGCCTGGAGATGATATAAGAAGGAGGAGAAAAGAGGAGAAGAAAAAGAAGAAAAAAATATAATAATGACGATGATGAATGATAATTGACGCAGGATAACGAGCAAGAAGGAAAGGAAAGAAGAATATTAATATAAATCTATAACTTTAGTGAGCTTAGTCTACATCAAGTTTCTCTCCATTAAAATTCTTCTTAATCCCAGCTGAAACCAAAACAGTTATTTCCCTTACTCAAAATCCAAAGGCACTACTTGTTCTCCTTAGCCAGGAGATCTAAATTCCCCAAGCTTGCCACTTTTTAATAAGAAAACTTTAATAAGCCCCCATCTTCTTTTGCCAACTCAACAAAACTCTATATCTTACGGACCCAGGTTGAAATTGGAAGGAGATTTTATTGTTTTTTCGACACTCCCAAAAGATAGTCAAAAAAACCTACAAAAACCCAGTCAGGAATCTTAGTCGGCCTTAGGAGAGAGGTCTCTTATTTTAGCCAAGATCCGATTATAAATCTCATCGAAATTATCTCTCGTCAGGAAAAATATTTGACCTTTATCTTTATATTTTTTGACAAACTTCCGGGAAAGAGTGGCCATGACCACTTTATCCGAGATCAACACTTGTTTTATAGCCTCCCTGAACTTTCGAGAAAAAAACTCCATCATGCCAATTTCATCAATGATGACGCACTGGGAATCTTCATAGCTTTCCATGAATTTGTCGATAATGAAATCGATGCCTTTTACATTTACCCGGTATCGCGAAACACCGGGCCCGCGGTTGAGATTAAGAGAAGCCATGATCTCTTCTTCTTTGGAAGCCAAATCAATTATCTTGAATCCCTGTCTTTGGCCACGAATTCTTATCTCCGGGGTTATAAAACCGGAAATTTTTTTATCTGAAATCTCAGCTAAAATTTTCTGGATTAAACTAGATTTTCCGCAACCCGGATTACCAGTGATAAAAATATTCATTTTCTGCGTTGATAAGGCTGAACTCTCTCTTGCCCCGAAAAATTATCTTTTCGCCCCTCTCTTCGGCACCTCCTGTCGGAAAATCTCGTCCAATTCTTCCTTATCCCACTGAGTTACTTACACCACTCATCCAGCCAATTCAACACGGTTTCATGCCACAAAATACTATTATGAGGCTTAAGGACCCAATGATTCTCATCGGGGAAATAGAGCAATTTACTGGGAATGCCCCGCCTTTGGAGAGCAGTAAAAGTCGATATACCTTGGGTGTCCACTACCCGAAAGTCCAAAGCGCCATGAATGACCAACATCGGTGTTTGCCAATTTTGAACGTAATTAATGGGATTGTGTTTCTCATAGCCTTGGGGATTGCTCCAGGGTGTGCCTTCATGGTCCCACTCGGGAAACCACAATTCTTCGGTGTCAAAATAAGCCATCCGTTCATCAAGATTCCCGTCGTGATTGACCAAGCAACGGAAGCGGTCGGGCCAATTCCCAGCAATCCAATTAATCATGTAACCGCCAAAAGAAGCCCCTAAAGCCGCTACTCGCTCCCCATCCATCCAGGGATATTTATTCAAAGCGGCGGCTAATCCTTTCTTGAGATCTTCTAAGGGCTTTCCTCCCCAATCACCTCGAATTGAATCAGTAAAAGCCTGGCCGTAGCCCACTGAACCATGAAAATCAACCATCACCGCCGCATAACCTGCCCCAGCATAAACTTGCGGATTCCAGCGATAATGAAAATGATTATTAAAGGACCCCTGCGGCCCGCCATGAATTAGAAAAGCTACCGGATATTTCTGGGAGGGATTAAAATCAATGGGTTTAACTACGTAGGCATATACTATTTCATCATTCCACCCTTTAAAAGTAAATTGCTCAAAATCTCCCATCCGGGCTCGGCGAATTTTTTCTGTATTAATTTTGGTAATTTGTCTTAATTGTTTTCCATCCACCCTGATTGAATACAACTCTACTGGTGACTTCAGATGGTCCATACCAAAAATTATTCTCTTCCCAACCGGGCGAGGCGAACTTACCGTTCCCTCATGGAGAATAACTCTGACTTTCCCTGTTTGAGTATCAATGGCGAATAATGATTGCTGCCCCAAATTCGCAGCAGTGGCGTAAATAGTCCGGCCATCGGGAGCCCAAGCTATCTCCGAAGGAGAGCGATCCCAATCCTCAGTTAAAATTCTCTCTTGGCCAGAGGCCCAATTGCGCAAAATGATGCGAAATCGGTCAGATTCATACCCTGGGCGGCTCATAGCCAGATAAGCTAGCGTTTGGCCATCGGGAGAGAAAAGGGGCATCGTGTCCCAGGCTTCATTTTTTTCGGTCAAACAAACGGGCTGCTTTGAACCGTTAACCGGCACGTAATAAAGGTCAAAATCAGTTGACCAGGGCTCTTGGCGCCCGGCATTGCGAGCTGTAAAAATCAAGCCTTGGCCATCGGGAGTGAAGGTTATTTCCTCAGGACCTCCAAAAGGTTTAGATGGGGTATCAGCATCCATCCCCCCCATTAATTTAAATAACTTTTTATCCTCAACTCGGAGAGCAAAAAGATGAGAGCGTCGTCCATCTTTCCAGGTGTCCCAATGGCGAATAAAGAGTCGGTCATAAATCCGGCCACTACTTTTTTGTTTTGCGCGTTCTTCGAGCTTTCTTTTCGTGTCAAAGGGACAACCTTTCTCCGGGAAAACTTCCATGGTCAAGGCAATGTATTTCCCATGGGGAGAAACAACAAGATTGGCAACATCCAAAGGAAGGTCGGTAAATTTGACGGCCTCCCCACCTTCGACGCGGATTCGCCAGACCTGAGTTTTCCCGGACCGGGTGGACAAAAACCAGATGTATTTCCCACAAGGTGACCACCGAGGGTTAAAGTCTGCGGCCGGGTGGGTGGTTAAGCGTCTTAAGTTCTGCCCATTGGTTTCCACTAACCACAAATCAGTCCGTCCCCGATTCGCCTCCAAGTCGGTGGTGCGGAGGGTAAAAACAATCCACTGACCATCTGGCGAAACTTGAGGGTCAGAAATTCGATCCATCGCTAACATATCATGGACGGAAAAAGGGTGAGTTTGTGGTTTTTCATCCGCTTGAAGGAAGCCCCCACCTAACCATAAAGCCATGATTAAGCTAAGCCCTAATCTAAAGAATAGACGACGACTCATCAGATCCTCCTTTTTTTGAATTCATTATATTTTAGGTTCATTAGGTTTTTTATTTTATAACTTCTTATTTTCCTGTCTATCAACATTTCTTATTTTTCAAATTATCAACACCTATTATTTACCCCTTTATTTAGGCTTATTATCTTCCTACTTATTCAGAATTCTTATCTTCTTGCTTATCAATAAAAAACCCTCCCGTTCTGGTTGCAAAGTTACATTAAATTTAAATCACAAACAAACAAACAAACAAATAAATAAATAAATAAATAAATAATAATAATTGGGCGAAAACACTCATCAATATAAGCTTAGAAAGGTCAACAATTTTATCCGTCCCTCATTTAGACAAATTAGCTAATCCTTTCTCTTATAGGCCAGAGGAGCTCTTCGCTAACGTCCTCAAGTTCAATAAGATTCCTGTGCCCAATTATTGCCCCTTTAAATCTATCTCCACCATTCTCTCCCAAGAATAAAATATGTAGTTTAAGCTCCTTTTTCAAGATTTTTCTTAAGAAGTCCACTACCCAATGGTTAGCAACCCTTACTAAATATTTCAATTTTTTCCTGGAGAATAGGCGAAGGTCAGATTCATTACTCTCGACAAGAACTAATAGCTATTTGTTTTTTCCTTGATTAAGCATCTACTTTCCGCTACACTAATCGATAACAAGAAAAACATCGCCATTTGGCTATATTTTACCGCCCGATTAAGCTAAAATAATTGCTATCTTGACACCTTATCTTATTTGCGGAGTTTCCAGGTGATTAATGGCTATAATGGAAAGGGATTAACCATTGATCTTACTTCCGGCCAAATAGAAGAGTTTAATCTTGCGGAAGATGTTTTAACTTCCTACCTGGGAGGTCGTGGCTGGGGAGCCTATTTTTTAACTGAAAAATCAGACCCTCAAATTGATCCTCTCTCGCCAGAGAGCCTGGTGGTGGTTGCTTCGAGCGGTCTTAACGGCTCGGGTGCCCCCACTGGCGGCCGCTTTTCTCTTATCTTTAAATCCCCTTTGACCGGAACAATTTGCAGTTCCAATTCTGGCGGGTTTTGGGGAAATACCTTCAAACGAACAGGTTTCGATGTCCTACTCATTAAGGGGAAAGCGCCAACTCCTGTCTATCTTTATCTCAGCGAAAATAAAGTTGAGCTCATCGAATGCCCAGAACTATGGGGAATGTCTATCCCGGAATTGACCGCCCATCTCCTCACCAAACATTCTTCCACTGCTCGAGTCTTGGGGATTGGGCCAGCGGGAGAAAAAATGGTGCTCTTCGCCTCAGTAATGAATGATTTAGGACGCACTTGCGGACGAGGGGGCGGAGGAGCAGTTTTTGGTTCTAAAAATCTCAAAGCCATTGTCGTGGAAGGCAAAAAGACCTTCTCGCCCGCCCAAAGAGAAAAATACCAAACCGGTCTTTATCAGGCTAATAAGCTCCTTCGTTCCCTGCCGGTTACAGCTAAAGCTTTTTCTCTCCTCGGCACCAGTGGCTTACTTAAACTAGTCTATCAACACGATATGCTTGCCCATCGTAATTTTCAAGATACTTACCATGCTCCTGAAAATATTGCCAAAATCTCCGGAGAAAGACTGCAGCAAACAATTTTCCAAAAGGCCCGAGGTTGCTACAACTGTCGCATCCGCTGTACCCGCTTAACCCGGGTAGGGAACCTAAGGGGAGAGGGCCCTGAATTTGAAACAATCTCGATGATGGGGGCTAACCTTGAGATTTACGACTTACCAACCATCGCCCAAGCGAATTACCTTTGTAATGATTTCGGCCTGGATACTATTTCTCTAGGGAACACGCTGGGAGCAGCCATGGAGCTTTTCGAAAAAGGCTTTCTGAGCCCAAAAGACACCGAGGGAAGAAATCTTTCTTTTGGATCTCAAAATCTCCTTGTACCTTTAACTAAACAAACCGCTTTTCGTCAAGGAATTGGAGACTTATTGGCTGAAGGAGCTCATCGCCTTACCTTGAAATTCAAAGCTCCTGAGTTGGCGATGGTGGTCAAGGGCTTAGAGCTACCCGCTTATGATCCTCGATCCACCTTGATGCAAGCCCTCGGTTATGCTACTTCTACCCGCGGCGGGTGCCATCTTAAGGGGGGCTACATGATTTCGCTGGGTTTTTTCGGAGGTTCCCGAGAAGTAGATCGGTTTCTGATCGAGACGGTGGCTGACCATGTGGTTGACGAGCAAGATTCAGGATGCGTGGCCGATATGCTGGGTATTTGTCGTTTCGCTTACTTTGCTTTTAGCGAAAACGAACTTTCACGAATTTACTCTGGATTTACGGGCGTTGATTTAAGCCCAGATGATTTAAAAAAGGCCGCCAAAAGGGTTATCCAAAAGGAACGGGAATTTAACCTTTTAGCTGGAATTGATCCAAGCCAAGACACTTTGCCAGCCAGGTTTTTTGAAGAAAAAATCCCCATTGCCGGCCAAAAACGAAATATTGACCGGGAAGCTCAATTTAATCACATGTTGGCCAAATACTACGAAATACGAGGCTGGAAAAAATAAAGACAAGAGAGAGAGAAGGAAGGAAGGAAGGAAGGAAGGAAGAAAGGAAGGAAGGAAGAAAGAAAGAAAGAAAGAAAGAAAGAAGAAAAAAGAAAA
>DQWD01000191.1 GCA_011042725.1 Candidatus Aminicenantota bacterium
TGGCATTGAGACTCCTTTAGAGCACTGGCATTATGAGACTTTTAATGCTCTCCGGGCTGCTGATCCAACCTTTGTCGACATGAAATTGACTTTCAGAACCAATGTCGATGGATTGGTGGCGGCCGTTGAAGTGCCCTTTGAAGCAACAGTGGACCCCATTGTTTTGGCGAAAAAACCAGATAAGAAGTTTTTTGATCCCGCTTTCCTTAAGAAATATGTGGGCCGATATCAATTATTAGATCAGATAACAACTGTTTCTTTAAAAGGTAATCGTTTGACTCTCTCGGTGCCTGGTCAGCCAGAGTATGAATTAGTCCCCACTTTAGGTGGAGAATTTGTTCTGAAACAGGTAAAAACAATTCATGTTAGATTTATTGAAGATGAAAATGGCCAGGTGGTGGGGATGGAAGCTATTCAGCCTGAGGGCATCTTTGAGGCCAAACGGATTAAGTAGAAATTAGAAAGATATTAATTCCTCGCTCATAACTATTATGCATTAAAGGATACCATCTTCTAGAAGGTGGAATGGGGATAATCTTTACCCCGCCTTCTTTGTCGCCGAGATAAAATAAAAGAAAGCCTCTTTTTTATTTTTCTCTTTTCTAAATTATTGATAAAATGTAACGATAATCCAACATTGGATTAGAATTGGATTGGGACTAGAAGACGAGGTGACAGATAACTTGAATTGTCCTCGAAAGTAATAAGTGATGAGAATTTGCTTGTTGAGTTCATGGTTGAGAGAGTGAGCAGATTGGTCGGTGATAGCCACCTAAGTGACTCGAAGCAAACAAAATAGAAGGCTAAAATAACATTAAGCCTGCCTAGGGGGTTTAATGATTGATAATTGAATTTCATTGGTAAAAGAAAAAGGAAAAGAGAGTGGCTAACTGCTAAGAGCTAAATTTATCAAGAGAATATTGAGGAAAGATTAGAAGAAAATAGAACGGATGATAATTTGAGAGCTGAATTAGGGAGAACTAAAATAAATAAGGAGAAAAAAATAATGTCAACTTACAAGACAGGGATTATTTTGGTGGTTTTGGGCTTGGTTATGATCTTGATGATGGCTTGTCTGCCGGGTGCCAACGATTTGAAAAATGTCCCTGACCAGGAAGGAAAAGTGGCCGGATTCTGGCGAGGACTCTGGCACGGGCTTTTAGCTCCGGTAACTTTTATTGTCTCCATTTTCACCTCGAAGATTAATTTTTATGAAGTTCACAATAACGGCCTCTGGTATAATCTCGGTTTTGTTCTCGGAGCAGGTCTTTTTCTAAATGGAGGGATTCTGGGCTCGAGAAAAGCCCGGCGGGCGAAGAGGAAATGGAGTTAAGGAGAGATCAGTTGGGCAGATGGGATTAACAGGATAGATGAATTCAGAAGAATTTTATTATTGTCCCCGGTGTTCCCATCAGTTGGAGTTACGCTCCTGGGAGGGAAGGCTAAGAAAAATTTGCCCGGCATGTCAGTGGATTGGATATGAAAACCCACTTCCTTGCGCGGCAGCATTGGTCTTGAATGCTTCGGGAGAAATCCTCCTTGTTCGCCGGGGAGTTGAGCCAGCACGCGGAGAATGGGCCCTTCCTTCTGGATTTATGGAAATTGATGAAACCCCCGAGCAATGTTGCTTGCGCGAATTGGAGGAAGAAACAGGTTTAAAGGGAAAGGTGATTCGTCTGGTAGGTGTTTATGCTCAAAGCTCGGCCCGCTATAAGAAAGTTCTTATTGTTGGTTATGAGGTTGAAGCCAGAGGCAAGCCATCTCCTGGCTCTGATTCTCAAGCAGTAGCTTTTTTCCCTCCCGAAAAAATGCCGCCGATTGCCTTTTCGAGCCATCGCCACTTGATTGAGGATTTTCTTATCTCAAAGAATAGGCGATTTCAAAATAAAGGGCAGTCACGAAAGGAAGGACAGAAGGCGGTCAGCCAGGCAGGAGAAAAACAGGCAGGAAAGACACGCTGGAAGGACAGGCGGGAGGAAGGGAGAAAGGGAGAAAGAAAGAATGAATGAATGAATGAAAAAAGAAAGAGACCAATGAAAGATTTTGAAGCAAGTAGCCGTTAATTAAACTGATGGAGGAAATTGAGCATGAAAGCCTATCTTGATTGCTATCCTTGTTTTTTAAACCAAGCCTTAAAAACAGCCCGTTTGCACACCTCAGATGAGAAGAAAATAAAGCATATTCTGGATAAAGTGGCGGTGGCGCTTCCTCGAGTTGATTTTGCCGCTACTCCAGCTGAAATTGGCCGGGAAGTTTACCGGATTATTGCCCAGGAAAGTGGCATTGAAGATCCTTATCAGCAATTAAAAAAAATCTGGACCGATAAAGCCTTGGCCCTTTATCCTCATCTTAAAAAATTAATCCGCACTTCTGCGGACCCCTTATTTATGGCGGTAAGAGTAGCCATCGTGGGCAACGTAATTGACTTTGGGGTTAATCGGGCTTTTGATCTAGAAAAAGAGATAGAGCAAATTCTTCATCAGCCTCTGATAATCAATCATTACCAGCGTTTCAAGGAAAGACTGGAGAAGGCAAGTCGGATTCTTTATATTGCTGATAACGCCGGGGAGACGGTTTTTGATCGACTCCTTATTGAGGAGATGACTAAACCAGTGGTCTATGTCGTCCGAGAAAAACCGGTCATCAATGATGCCGTGCAGGAAGATGCCGAGGCGGCCGGAATTGCAGAGGCAGCCGAAATCATCTCTTCGGGTGTGGATGCTCCCGGCACTGTTCTTTCGCTTTGTTCTGATGAATTTCGGGAGATGTTTTTAAAGGCCGAGATGATTATTAGTAAAGGACAGGGAAATTATGAAGGACTTTCGGGGGAGCGAGGGCCCTTGTTTTTCCTTTTAAAAGCTAAGTGTGAGGTTATTGCCCGGGAGCTTAATGTGCCTTTGGGCAGTTTATTATTAATTTAGATATTTTGGTGAATGATGAGGGTTTATTTGTCTTCAATATATAATATTTTTCGGGAGGGTTTATTTCATGAGCAAATTTATTGAGTCATTTAATGGTGATTGCCAAGGTGAGCCAGGCCGGCGCAGTTTTCTTAAGTGGTTGGCCGCGGGCTCGGTAGCTTCAGTGGCGGCCTTGGAAAGGCTAAATGCTTCTCTTTATCAGAGTATTACCGAGCTAAACCAGAAATATATTCAAAGTGAATCACCAGATGGCATTTACTGGGAGGCGCTGCGGAAGAAGTTTCTTTTTAAGGAAGGCGTCATCATGATGAATAACGGCACCGTGGGCCCAATGCCCCGGCCGGTGTTTAATACCTTAATTAGATGTTTCCGTCTCCAGGTGGAAAATCCCTTTCTCTGTTACGCCTACCTCTCCAAGCAGAAAGATGAGGTTCGGCGAAAAGTAGCGGCTTTTATGGGAGCCAGTCCCGAGGAAATTGTTCTCACCCGGAATACGACCGAAGGGATGAATTTTGTCGCTAATGGCCTGGACATGAAACCAGGCGATGAGGTGCTTCTCTCCAGTATGGAGCATCCTGGCGGTACCCATCCTTGGCGTCTTAAGGCCAAACGTTACGGGATCGAAATTAAAGAAGTTCCTCTGGGCCTGCCCCCAAAAAGTGTCGATGAAATAGTGGATGCTTTTGAGAAGGCCATTACTCCCCGCACCAGAATCATCAGTATCAGTCATACCGTTTATATTTCGGGTTTGATCGCTCCCCTTAAAGAACTTTCAGCCATGGCCCATCAAAAAGGAGTTTTAGTCTTGGCTGACAGTGCTCACGGTTTAGGAATGCTTGATTTAAACATGAAAGAATTAGGGGTCGACTTTTTCGCCACCAGTCCCTACAAGTGGTGTGGTGCTCCGACGGGAGTTGGGGTAGTCTATGTCAAAAAAGAAGCACAGGATAAACTCTGGCCGACGATTGCTTCTTCAGGTTGGGATACATATAAGGATGCCCGGCGGTTCGAAACTTTAAGCCAGCGGGCGGATGCAATTATTGTCGCCCTAGGAGAAGCCATTAATTTTCAATCCCAGATAGGGAAACAAAGAATTGAGAGAAGAATTAAGGCCCTAGCTGGGTACTTAAAACAAGAGTTGAAAAAGATTCCGGGAGTAAAAGTTCATACCCCAGATGATCCTTATTTGAGTGGAGGATTAACTGCCTTTTCAGTAAAGAATGTTGATCCCGAGCGCATTGTCGATTATGTTCGGGAAAAATATAACATTGTTGTCCGCACGGTGGGAAGGAGAGAAAAAGGAACTTATGGCGTGCGGGTATCCACGCCGATTTATGTCACCTACCGCGATATTGATAATTTCTTGCAAGGAGTGAGAACGCTGGTCAGCCAGGCTAGTTAATACCTTCCTTTGGGAAAAAACTGGAAAAAACTGGTGATAGTTCACCTATTTACCATATTTCTTAGTTTATAAGCTATGAGCATGATCGTGAACAGTGGTGACTCCTTACCTTTTTTCCTCTATGTTGTCCAAAGCTGGTGAGATATAACTGGTGACAATTAGCCTGTTTACATAGAAAAACGGGTATAAAAGCTATCAGCATGATAATAGATGAGCTTCACCTATTTATAAGACAAGTTGCAATTCACCAAAAAATGCTGCCGAAAACTGGTGAGATTTTATCTGTTTAGTTTATGAGCTTCCAGCATAATCGTAAAAAACCGATTATGCCCACTGGTTAATTTCTAAAATGGAGCGAAGCAAGCAAAATTTTGGTTTGTTTTTTTGTTATTCTTTTTTCCTTCGGTTTCGGGAGCCGCTCCTCTCATTTTATCTAGCTTGTCCTCGACCTTTCTTAGAGAGACTTTAGGGTGGTAACTAATTGTTGGATTCGGGTGAGTCCTTCCGTAAGGTAGTCCGGGGGCAGCCCGTAGCTAATTCTAATAAATTTATCTACCCCAAAATGATCGCCCGGAACAATTAATACACTTTTCTCTTGGATTAATTTAGTGGCCAAATCAGTAGAGTTTATATTTAAATGATAGCCCACGAAGGCAATGGCGGCCGCTTGCGGGGGAACCAAGTGAAAGACATCTTTTTGTTGCTCAATCCATTGTTGAAGCAGGGGAAACCCCTGGCGGATGTACTCTCTGGCTCGCTGAATCAGGCGAGGACGCACTTTAGGAGAGAGGGCAAACGCGGCTAGTTTGTTGGAGATAATGGAGGTGCTAAGGGTTATGTATTCGTGTCTTCGCCAGATATTTTCAATAATATTTGGAGGGGCAACGGCCCAACCAACCCGCAGCCCCGGTAACCCGTAGGCTTTACTCAAGCTGCCCACAGCGATAACTTTATCATATCGACCGTAAAAGGAGGGGGTTTCTCTGTCGGTGACCCTTTCGGCGCCAGCATAAACTTCGTCAGCCAGAATCCAGGCCCCTACTTCTTGGGCAGCATTAATGATCGTCTTCATTTCTTCTTCCGTGAGGATATGTCCGGTAGGATTATTGGGATTACAGACTGCGATCACTTTCGTCTTCGGGGTGACGGCTTGTTTTAGTTCTGCCTGATTTACCTGCCAGCCATTGCTTTCATCGAGATGAAAGGTGTTGATTTTAAGGCGGAGATTTTTGGCCACTCCCCAAATTTGCAGGTAGTTAGGGAGCATGATGGCCATTTCGTCTCCGGGTTGAAGCAAAGCCTGAATGGCGTCGTAATTGGCCTCAATAGCGCCGACCGTAACCATGACGTTTTCTGACTGGCAGTTAGGGTAAAGAGCGGCAATATTTGCTCTTAGTTCAGGAATGCCATTAGCATGAGCATAATCTATTTCCGTGTCGAATAATCTGTTGATTTCTTCGGGATTGTCAGCGAGGAGCTCTCTAAGAGTAATTGGGTGAACTCCACTTTCGGAAAGATTATAATCGACATTCTTTTCGTGTCGGGAAGCCATTACTTCATGTTCAAAAGGCTGGAATTTATTCATTTTATAAAATCTCCTTAGGTGGAATTTTTGAACATTTTCCGTAGCCCTAAATATAATATCAAATTGCAGAAGCTGACATAAGGAAATAATGAGTCAATCTTCTAGCTTAGGCCATTTTAGGAAAGATTTCCTGCTGAGTCAAAGCTTGGATATATTCAGGGAAAAGCTTTTTCTCAAGGAGAAAGATTGGCCGAGGCAATTAAGAATGCACTACTAGGTACACTACTCTGTATTAAAAATTGAGTGAATTTATTAGCCGAATTGAACCAAAGGCGGCTCCGGGGTTGATTGCCTTGTTGGAAAGGCTTAAGTAAGCCTGGTTGTAAATATCATAATTAGAAAGTTCACTACTATCATTTAAAATCTTCTATGATGATTTACCGCAAGTAAAATTTATAGCCTCCTTTCTCTTTTTCTTTACATTCTTTCAGCCTTAGGCCTTTTGAACAAATCTTCTATCCGTGCCCCTAACATTTCTGTTAAGTCCGCCCACACCTTAATATCAGGTCTCGGCCCCTTAACTTAACCTAACCTAATCTGTTCATAACCTGTAGACGTTTTTGAACTTAAAGACGGGGCCAGGTTTGCTTCAATATTTCTTCGAATTCAGCGAGAACCATGGCTGTTGCTCCCCATATTTTGTGGGCTTCAATTCGGTAAAAAGGAATCAAAACACGCTGCCCTCTTATTTTGCGATATTCGTTCTGTTTAGTGGAGGGAAGGAGAAGTTGGTTCAAATTCACCTCGATAATTTCTGCCACCTCATGGACTGAAGCTCGGAACTTGGGCCTTTCGGCCATTACCCCGACAAAAGGATAGAGGCAATAGTTAGATACTGGAATATAAAGAGGAGTTAGTTGTCCGATGATTTTTACTTCGGCCGGGTTTACCCCCAGCTCTTCTTGAGTTTCCCGCAGCGCAGTTTGAATCAACGTCTCCCCTTGCTCTTGGCGACCTCCCGGAAGGGAAATTTGAGAACGATGAGCCTCCACTTTCTCGCTGCGGACCGTGAGAACCAAGAACCAGCCACCCTCCCGGGGATAAAGCAGGATAAGAGCTGCGGCCGGCTGGCTTTGATCTTCAACTTCAGTATAAACCTGGTGCCCCAAGCGGGGATAAGTGATCATTTTGAGCTGAGCCTTAAGGCCGGGTTTAGGCTGGGCCAGCCTCTTGGCTAATTGGCAGATAAAGTCTTTCGCCGTGGCCCTCATAAAGATGATTATATTGAAAATGAATAACTTGAAAAGAGGTAGTTACAATTAGTCAGCATTTTAGGGCTTCAATTTATTGACATTGAAAGCAGCAAGTTGTTATGGGAAATTAGAGGAATATTGCGAATCTTTCTTCTATTTATAGACGTTTAAACCAGCAACTTATTTATTGACATTTAAAAGTCAAGGAGTATTTTTCTTTATCTTAAGAGCCTGAGAAAAGAGCTGGTTTTCCTTCCGGAGGCTATATATGTCTTGACAGGAGCTTCTAAAATATCATATTTTAAACATCTATTGAGAAAATTAGAACCTATCTATCCAAACTATCATAAATCCAAACAAGGGAGGTCATTATGAAACTAAAGTATCGGCCTAAATCTTTCTGGCTGTTAGCTGGAGGTTTAGCTTTTTTCCTTATTTTTCTTCTTTTTCTAGGGCAAGGATCACCTATTCTGGCCAAAACCAAGGCCAAGAAAAGAATAATTAACACTGACCCAGCCTTGAGAATGAAATGGTTTAAAGAGCACCAAGCTCTCAAAGCTGCCACTCCCTTCAAAGATCACAAATGGCGTTTTATTGGCCCGGATAACATCAGCGGCCGCTGCACGGACGTAGTCGCCCCCCCGGGAAATAAAATGATGATTTATGTGGCGGCGGCCACCGGAGGCCTCTGGAAAACTGAAAATGCGGGCATTACCTGGGAGTGCTTGACCAAAGATTGGCCCACCCAGTCGATTGGCGATATTGCCATTGCTCCCTCCAACCCGAACATTATTTGGGTTGGCACTGGCGAAGCCAACATTTTCCGCGCTTCCACGGCCGGCTGTGGCCTTTATAAGTCAACCGATGGGGGCCGCACCTGGCAGCACATGGGTTTAACCGACACCAACACCATTGCGCGCATTGTCATTCATCCCCAAAATCCCGATATCGTCTATGTGGCCGCTTCAGGACATGAATGGACTTATAATCAAGAAAGAGGAGTTTTTAAGACTACCGATGGGGGGCGAACTTGGCAGAAAGTTCTTTACCTTAATGAAAAGACCGGAGCTATTGACTTGGTGATGGACCCCTCCAATCCTGATATTCTCTATGCTTCGATGTGGAATCGGATTCGGCTGCGCTGGAGTGATCCTACTCCCGGGGAAGGCGATGGCCTTTATAAAACAACCGATGGCGGCCGCACTTGGAAACCCATCAACAAGGGCCTGCCCGAGGATAAGTATGTCGGCCGAATCGGAATTGACATTGCTCGGAGCAATCCCAATGTTCTGTATGCTTATGTCGACAATCATACTCCGGGACGGGAGCCCAAGCCTGGGGAAAGAGATTCTTATGGGCGTCCGATAACTAAGCGACGGGTAACAGGAGCCGAAGTTTATCGTTCTGATGATCAAGGCCAGACTTGGCGTAAGGTCAGTCCGTCCAACGAATTAATGGCCACCTTTGGCGGCACCTACGGGTGGGTCTTTGGGCAGATTCGAGTTGATCCCAACGATGAGAACACGATTTATATCATGGGCTTGAGACTGGCTCGCTCCCGGGATGGAGGCAAAACGTTTGAGATTATCAGTTACCCGGGACTTCATGGTGACCATCATGGTTTGTGGATCGATCCCCAAGATTCAAACCATCTTCTTAATGTCAATGATGGCGGGCTAAATGTTTCTTACGATGGAGGAAAAACTTGGCGTGATTTCCATGAAAACTTGCCAGTCGTCCAGTTTTACAATGTCGCGGTTGATATGGAGAAACCCTTTAATGTTTATGGTTCTATCCAAGACCATGGTACTTTCCGGGGCAATGTCAATCATCGTCCGACTCAGGCCGGCTGGTATAGTCGCCAACCTTCCCATTGGGAATATGCTCCAGGAGGAGAAGGTACTCAGATTGCTATTGATCCCAGTGACCCAAGAATAATTTACAGTTCTTCCTTTTATGGCCGGTTGATGCGTTCAGTGTATGACTATAAAACTAACACCTGGAAAACCAAGAATATTTACCCTAAGGCCAAGAAAGGGGAACCTCCTTTTCGGGGTCAATGGTTGGCGGCTACGACTATTTCACCCCACAATCCTATGATTGTCTATCATGGTTTTCAGTACCTTTTCCGTTCCCTAAATCGGGGCGAGAGTTGGCAAAGGATTAGTCCTGACCTTTCTTATAACGATCCTCAGAAACAGGGGGCCTGGCCTTATGCTATTCCTTATGCGACTATCGTTTCGGTTTCCGAGTCTCCGTTTAAGTTTGGTTTGATTTATGCGGGCACTGATGATGGCCGCGTCCATGTTACTAAGAATGGTGGGGCCACCTGGACCGAGATTACAGGGAATCTTCCTTATAATAAACACGTCGGAAAAGTGCTGGCTTCCCAGCATGATGAAGCCACCGTCTACCTAGTCCTCAATGGCCGCCGCGATGATGATTTCGCCGCCTATGTTTACAAATCAACCGATTACGGCCAGACCTGGGTGGATATTAAAGGCAACCTTCCTGGAGGCCCGGTTAATGTGATCCAAGAAGATCCCCGCGATCCGCAGGTGCTTTATGTTGGCACTGATTTGGGTGTCTATGTCACCTTTAACGGTGGAGAGAACTGGAGTTATCTAGGTAAAGGTTTACCCAATATCTATGTCTGGGATATGGTGATTCATCCGCGAGATCATAAAATTGTTATTGCTACCTATGGTTGGGGAATGTGGGTTCTGGATAGATTGCCTCCTCTTCCCCAAA
>DQWD01000014.1 GCA_011042725.1 Candidatus Aminicenantota bacterium
AAGATCAAGGGCCAAGTGAATGGAGGAGGAGCAGAGTTAGCGCTAAAGACATTTAGTGGCGACATTAAGTTAAAGAAAAAGAGTTAAGTCGAGGCCGGTTTTTGGCAATGAAAGTAGTTAAATTAAAGCGTGGCAGTTGCCGGGGCTTAAATATTTCTGACAAATTAAGCCCAAGATTTGCGCTCGGTTGTTCTTTTGACCTACCTTATAGGAGGTAGAGAAGAAACGAAAGCGGATGAAGAAGTAGAGTTTCCAAATTAGCTCTGCAAGCCCGAAGCCCTTAATGAGGCTTCGGGCTTTTTATTTTAATGACTAAGGTCATTTTTTATTCGCTTTCAGGTAAAAAGCAAAATGTTGTTCAAAACGCTGATAATCGATAAACTAAAAAAGACTGAAGGATAGAGAAAACATAAACTAAAAAAAAGAGAATAAGAAGAAATGTGGGTTGGGGAATTATTCCTGGATAATTCATAAAAAGAGATGTTTTCCTTCATAACGTATTGATATATAATACGTTAGAAAAAGAAGAGAGAGGAAATAACCAAAAAAGATTGGACCAATCACCCGCTAAGATTTTTGGCTGTTCTTGGATCAATATTTTTTAATTTATGAATAGACCAGGTATTAAAGAATTTGGAAATTAATTTAATGAAAAGATTTAAGGAGGAAAGACCAAGGCCATGAGCTCAGCTGTTGACTTAAGACGTTCTCTTCTTCGTCTGGATGGAAGAGGATATAAAAATTATCAGAGTTTAAAGGGAATATATGATTTTTCTGATTTTACGGTGTTTATCGACCATATTCAGGGGGATCCGTTTGCTCCGCCGAGTCGAATCAGGATAAGAGTTCCACAAAAAAAGGCCGGTTTTCCCAAAAATCTTTACGACTCCCCGAGCCGAGAAGTTGGCTTGAGGGATTATCTAGCTCGTCAGGTTGAAATCGCGATCAAAAAATATTCTCAAGGCCGGCGGGGAATCGGAAAAAGTGGCCTTATCTATATTCCTTCCCCTGGTCAAGAAATCCTTGAGCGTTCCTCGATAATAATTAACCAGGAGTTTGTCGAAGCACGCTTGGCCATTGGTTTTCCCGCCTATGGCCGAAGAATAGCAGCTCGCCAAGCCGAGGCTATTTTTTTTGAGGAGCTTCCTCGCCTGGTGGATAATTCGCTTTTTTGGAGCCGGCTTAATACTCGGGAAGTTTTTAACCATGTCAACACAAATGAAGATGCAGATTACCTGCGCTCTCGGTTGGATGAGCTGGGGTTGGTGGCCTTTGTGGCTGATGGGGCTTTACTGCCCCGGGCTTCCGGTGTTGACCCTCGGCCTCTCAGCAAAGGTAAGGTTGTTTTGTTCGAATCGCCGCCATCTCTGCGGGTGAAAATTGACCTTCCTCATCATGGTTCTCTAACTGGCATGGGTCTTCCTCGAGGAGTTACCCTCATCGTTGGTGGTGGTTATCACGGAAAGAGTACTCTTCTTCAAGCGTTGGCTATGGGTGTTTACAACCATATTCCTGGCGATGGGCGAGAATTTGTGGTTACTAATTCTAAGGCAGTTAAAATTAGGGCAGAAGATGGGCGGCGAATCGAACGAGTGAATATCTCGCCCTTTATTTCTAATCTTCCTTTTGAGCAGACCACCGAGTCTTTTTCCACCGATGACGCCAGCGGTAGTACTTCCCAAGCCGCCAATATTATAGAAGCTCTTGAGGTCGGGGCAGAAGTGCTTCTCATCGATGAAGATACCTCAGCCACTAATTTCATGATTAGAGATCATCGGATGCAAGAGTTGGTCTCCAAAGACAAAGAACCGATTACGCCTTTTATCGATAAGATCAGGCTCCTTTTTAAAGATTACGGAGTTTCGACAGTTCTTGTTTTAGGTGGATCGGGCGATTATTTTGATGTTGCTGATTTGGTTATTTGTTTGGTGGAGTATTGTCCTCATGATGTTACCGCCCAGGCAAAAGAAATTACCCAAAAATACCCAACAGCAAGGAAACCAGAGGGTGGGCAGAGTTTCGGGCATCTTATTCCCCGAATTCCCTTGCCTCACGGAATTGATCCTCAGCGAGGCAAAAAGCGAGTTAAGATTAAGGCCGATGGGCTGGAAAGCATCGTCTTTGGCTATCAGGAAATTGACCTCTCGGCAGTGGAACAAGTGGTAGATAAGGGGCAGGTCAGAGCCCTTGGTGATGCAGTGTTTTATGCGCGGAAGTTCATGGACGGAGAGAGAACCATGGCTGAAGTTATAGCCAAGGTAGCAGAAGAAATGAAGGAAAAGGGATTAGATGTCCTTTCCCTTTTTCCCCATGGTGAATACGTTTTTTTTCGCCCCTTGGAATTGGCGGCCGCCTTAAATCGATTAAGGACCTTGCTTTGTCAATCCAAAAAATAGTTTGGGAATAATTTTGCCCTTAAAAGCGTCTAATTAATACGATGATAAAAAAGGCAAGAGTAAAAGAAAGACCTTAAGGAGGTTAAAATGACTAAAAAAACTCTCGTTTTTACCGTTATCATTCTTTTTGGGCTGGCCAGCCTCAGCCTGGGTGCGCCACAGCCGGTGAGAAGAAATTTTCGGGCTCGAATGGTTCAACCAGGTTGGGGGCTCTTAAAAATGCTTGAAGCCAGGCAGCAAGAGCTTGGAGTAACTAGTGATCAATTGCAGAAAATTCAAAATCTAGTTAACGCTTATGAAGAAAAAATGATTGATTTAAAAAGCCAGATGAGTAAATATCGCCTGGAGATGCGCAATCTTTTCTGGGTTAGGGAAAATGTTAATCTCAATCAACTGCGGAAAGCTCTCGATGAAGCCGCCAAATTCCGGCAAGAAATGATCATCCAGAGAATCCAGCTTCGCCAGGAAATTAATTCGATCCTTACCCCAGACCAGAGAAATGCTCTCCAAAAGATGTGGCAAGAATTTGGGGGCAGAAGAGACGCTTTCCTTCGCCAAGGCCGAGCCCAGCGACAACCTTGGGGGAGAAGAGGCCGAGCCTTAATTCCCCGCCGTGGTATTAGTCGCTGGTGATTTTTTATGGCTTTCTCGTAGATAGAGGTGGGGTTGATAAAAGGGAATAATTTGGCCTTTTTTATTGTCTAATTTATGTCGAAAAGGTGTAGAATTAAGAAAAAAGTCAAATGATTTCAGCCTGCCGAGGGAGAAGGATGGGTGGCCAAACGAGCTTTTGGATCTGAGCAGGAAAGAGAACTTCTCTCTCGTGCCCGGCAAGGAGATCAACAAGCTTTGAGGGAGATTGTGGAACACAATTCACAACAAGTGGCTCGAACAGTGATGGGCATGCTGGGAAATTCGCCCGAAGTTGAAGATATTGGCCAGGAAGTTTTTATCCAATTTTTTAAGTCTTTGCCTAATTTTCGAGGAGAGGCGAAGATCTCAACGTACTTAACCCGGATTGCCCTAAATCTAGCCATAAATGAGATTCGCCGCCGCCGTAAAGAGCGTCAAAACCAGGAAGTAGCCGCCGAAGAAAATTGGATAATTTCCCCTGGGGCCACGGAAAAGGAAAGAGACTTCCAGAGACTTGTTCGTCAAGCCTTACTTAAGCTTGCTCCTTCTTTTCGCCAAGTTGTTGTTCTTCGCCTGGTGAATGGCTATTCAACTCAAGAAGTGGCGGAAATATTAAGGCTTCCCCAAGGCACGGTTCTTTCTCGTCTAGCCCGGGCCCAGCAAAAACTTCGGGAGATATTACTTTCGATGATGGGAGAAAAATCATGAAAATGAAAATTTTTAAATTTGATAAAAATTCAATTCGCCGCCTCCTCTACCGGTCTTTTGATGGAGAATTGAATCCCGAAGAAAAAACCCGGTTAGAGCAAGCGCTGGAAGAATCGAAAGAACTGAAAGAAGAGTATAACGCTATTAAAGAAATAAGAGAAACATTAGTTCAGGCTGATGACCTTCAATTTTCACCAGCCTTTCCTGACAAAGTTTTAGCGCGGTGGGCTGGTCGTCAGCAAATGGCAGCGTATAGTAACCTTTTTTCCGAATATCTAGCCCGGCTCTTTCTCAAAGTTGTCTATCTTGGGGGGGCTGCAATTGTGTTGCTTTTGATCATTAATATTTTAATCGGGGATGTTCTTTCTTCTGAGGAAATTTTGTTTACCTCTGATTCGGTGTATGAAACTATCCTCCATCTTCCCCTCTTTTAAGGAGACTCATGATGAATGTGAAAACTAAAACAGCCTTAATCATTATCTTAACGCTTTTAATCGGCATCTTACTCGGTGCGGGCCTCCATCGGCTTTACCTTCAGCATCGTCTCCGCCGCATTGTTAATCTTCAGCGACCTTTTTTAATGACTAGGATGATGGAGAGAGTTATTCAACCGAGCCCTGAGCAGAGAGAGGAAATCCAGAAGATTTTAAGGCGACATACCCAGCGTCTCCTGGATATCAGGCGTGATTTTGAAGAAAAAATGAGAAAAGAAGTGGAAGCCATTAGGCAAGAAATAGATCCCTTGTTAACTCCTCAACAAAAGAAATGGTTAGAACGGAGGTTTCCTCCGCCTTATCGGCGTTGGCTCCGTCAACCCCACCGGGTTCGCTAGCCCCGTCTTTGACCAGATAAGAAGAATCCCCAACTTAAGATAGTGCAAAAGTTTGCCTTTGGGAGTCGCACTACTCATTTTATTTTGACCTTTTCAAGGAATATCTTGTCAATGAATATCAGCTAGATATTAATATTGAGAAAAGAATTGGGGGTTTTTGTGAGGAAGAAAAGTTTTTTTATTTTACAAATCAAGATGGAATCCTTTAACATCAATCGTTAATTTAGTCTCCGAGTTGAAAAGGCTACCGTCTGTCCCCAGACCATGCCCTACAACCGAAAGGGTTAAGCTGGAAACGGCTTGACCTCCCAGCTTTGGAAAGGAGAAAAGCTGAAAAGTAAAAGCTTATTTATTCTCGTTTTAATTATCCTTATCCCCGTATTTTCTTTTGCACAGGAAAAGAGAGAAAAATCCTCCGAAAAAGAAAAGTCCCTGCTCATCAACTGGTTCAGGCAAAGATATCCATTTTAAAATTAATGGCATTGAAAATGGTTTCCCTAAGTTGTCCGTTTATCTTCTTAGGTTAGCTTTGGAGAAGATATAATCAGGGATGGAAGCGTTGAAGGTTATTTCTTCGATTTTGAACTCTGTGCCTTGGCCTTCTTTGAGAACGTCCTTAAAGATTCCTTCCATTGGTACCCAACGATTGTTTATCTTTTCCACTCTTTGGCGGTTGATTGTCTTGAGTAATTTTCCTCCCTTGGCATACCATTCTTCATAGAGGGGAATATATTTTTCTTTGTCTACCCAAAGCTTCTTTTCTTGATAAGCGATATCTTGTTTTTTGGCGATTAGTCTTAGAATCCAGCAGGGCCGATTTTCATAAATTGTTTCGTCAATAACTTCGGCGGTATAAAGATTATGAAGGGCCGGATCTTCCATGAGGTCTTCGTAAGATAGATCAGAGCCCATAACCGATTGACGCAGCATATGGCCGGAGATCATGATGATGCGGTCTGTATCCGGAGAAAAAAGCCAAAGTTTATCCTCTATCTTGAGCATCTTGGTCCCCCGTTCCCGAGGAGGATCAAGGTATTCGGTGAAGGTTTTCTCGGTGCCCTTAATCCAGCTTTTCATGCGGAAGGTTCGCGCTGTCCTCCGGCCATGAACGGTCATCGTGGCCAAAACGATTTTGTTGTCCGAGGTTAAATTGGCGTCAACTTGCTGCAGAATAGTTTCTCCCGAAAGCTGTTTTTCAAGAGGAAGGGCAAAGGAGGGGAGTCCAGGAAAAAAGGGGCTTGGTGTTAAATAAAGAAGAGTTAAACACAAAATGAGGCCAGTTTTAATTAAGGAGATTTTATTTATTAGCGACCTCTTATTATTTAGTTTCGGTTTTTCAATTAATTTCGTACTCATATTTATCATTGACTTCCTCATTTAAAATATTTAATTTTTTATTCTCGAGCTCACTTTTATTACGCCTCTAATTCTTTCATCAATCCTGAGGTTTGGCGCCGGTAAACACTTAAGCCGGAAAGACTGGAACCAATCAGAGTAGCCGCAAAACCAGGGATAAATCCGACCACTGTTCCAAACCAGGTTATTCTGGCCCTCATCACTTCGGAGATAAAAATCGATGAATTCTCCATTAGGGAAGCCACATTTATTCCTTTAACCTGGAGATAATAAGCTAGACCTAAGCCGATAAGCGTGCCCACTGCAGAGCCAAGACATCCAATAATAAACGATTCGGAGATTAAGCTGCGATAGAGATGACCTTTATCTTCTCCCATAGCTAAGCGAACACCAATTTCACCATGGCGCCTGATGTTACCCATTAATCCTGCATTCCAGAGCACAATCGACATAGCCAGAACAAAAACGAAAATGATGGTCGAGGAAACATTTTGGGCCATGCCCAACAAATCAGCCAAACCTCCTTGGTCGAGGAGGTTTTTCATTATCGGGGCAAAGCGATCAGCGTCCTGGCTGAAAGAGGTGTTGAATTGCTTGGTCATCGCCGCGGCTACCTTCGGCCGAAATATTCTATCCTTGAAAAACCCTAGTATTTCACCACAGGCATCTTCCATGTCTAAAATTCTTTGAGCATCCGCCAAATCAATTAAGATAGCTTGAGCATCTAAAGCTTGAATACCGAAGTGAATTGTTCCCACAAACCGCAAATTAGCCAGAGCTAAACTGCCAGACATGGTTTGACTGATTATCGTGGCCACGTTACCTGGTTGAATTCCCAAGCGTTGCGCCAACTCCTCGCTGAGCAGTGCTTCTCCCGCTTCCTGGGGGAGTCGCCCTCTTACCAGAGCATTTTCAAGATTAAGAATGTCTTTTTCTGGGCTGGGGGGATTGAGTAAGTTAACAGCCAGGCCCGAGATGGGAGCCTGAACTAAAGTTTCGCCTTTTTCGTCTGGAAGATCGAGAAGTCCTCCGAATTTAATGCGAGGAGTCCATTCTATTTGAGGAAAGTCTTTGGCTACCTTGGCCATCAGCTCACTAACTCCTACCAAGGCCAGGTCGTTGGGAATAAGCTCAGCCTCTTCAGCATAAGCCCGGGTCATAATTTTTAAATGGCCATAATCAAAACGAGCGCTTGATTCAGCAATATTCGCTTCAGCTCCCTTCATCCAGGAATAAAGGACAACGGTGAGCATTACCCCACAGGAAATAGTCAAAAAGGGCAATAGACTTCGAGAACGATCGCGGAGAATACCTTTTAATAGAAATTTAATCATTGGATTTTCCCCCGTAAGGCTTCAGTTGGTTTCATCTTGGCTATGCGGCGGCTGGGTAAAAAGCTTACAATTGTGGTGACTATTAAGACGAGAAGCGTCGTGCCAAGAATGAGCCCGCCACTGTAGATAGGATAAATCCTCTCGCCAATAGCAAACCCATAACTGTCGACTGCTTCCGGCATTCCCCAACCTTTTCGAGCAAATAAGGTTAAAAGAGGAAGACCATAAATAGCTCCGACTAGAGTAGCTAGAATTCCATGGAGAGCACCTTCGAGCGTAAACAATTTGACCACAGACCACCTGGTCATACCCAGGGCCATTAAAGTCCCAATTTCTTTTCTTCGCCGCCAAATAGATAACACTTGGGTATCGAAAATAGCCAACATTGCTAAGAGCATCAGAATTATGTAGAGGATAGAAGAACCAACGGTTTTGGTTTTGACCAGCTCCTGGATGTCACGAAGGAGAGTTTTTTGGTCTTTGAGCACCCAGCCTGCATTTTCTGGGATATTTTTGATATTTTTATCGACGACTACTATCGTTGCTGCCTTTTCCATGCCTGCTAATTGTTGGAGCTTTTCTAAAGGCAACCAGATTTGGCCTTGGTCAATGGCTTGAACGGTTGTTCTCATAACGTGGACAATGGTGGCTTCCCGGGCATCAAACGTTCCATTGACATCCCGCCAGCGAAGAGTAACTTTATCTCCCGCCTTTATTTTTAGCGATTCAGCCATTCGGGTCCCAATAAGAGCAGGAAATTCTTCTTCTTGGTCGTTTAAAACAAAAGAAGGAATATTCAATATCTTTTGACCCGGATCGATGCCTTTAAGTAATACCGGGTAGAAACGGCCCTGAGGATAAGCTGTTCCTTGAAGGATCAAAATCGGGGTCGCCTCGCCCTTGTTGATCATTTCCTGGATCTCTGGGGGAGGGGAGTCATGAGCTTCTTGGAGCGTTAAGGGATCATACGGATTATATTCTGGGTGCCAGAATTGGCCACCTCCATATTCGGCTTCAATTTCAGCTTGCATGGCCTGGCGATTCATACCTTCGTAGACGCCTTGCAGACCGATGATGGTCACAAAAGCAAAGGATAAAACAATTACATTTAACCAAGTTCTCAGTCTCGCTCCCAAGAGGTTTCTTAAAGCTAGTTTAAGAAGCTTCATGGTGGCCCTCCATTCCTGGTTGGGAGGAGTAAGTTTCGTCCTTGGTGACTCGCCCATCCACCAAGGTTATTTTTCTCTTGAGATAGCCAATAACTTTCTCATCATGGGTAGCGAAAATAAAGGTAATTCCTAACTCTTGATTTAAGCGGGCCATGATTTGGAGGATATTATGGGAATTTTCAGCATCGAGGTTAGCCGTTGGTTCATCAGCCAGAATCAAGGCTGGTTTTTTGACGATAGCTCGAGCGATTGCTACTCTCTGGCATTCTCCTCCTGAAAGTTGGGCCGGCCGAGAGTTGGCCCGGTCAGCCAATCTTACCCATTCCAGAGCTTCCATGACTCTTTGGCGGCGTTCCGAGGAGGGAAGGCCCAAAAGGATGAGAGGAAATTCAACATTTTCAAATACGGTATAAACAGGTAGCAAATTGAAGGTCTGAAAGATGAAGCCGATATGTTTTTTCCTCAGTTCGGCCGCTTCTTTATGAGTCAGGGTTTCAATTCGTCGACCAAGAACTTCCACCTGGCCTTGAGAAGGGACATCTAACGACCCGACAATATTGAGGAAAGTAGTTTTTCCCGAACCAGAAGGCCCGACCAAGCCCGCAAATTCACCGGGTCCAAAACTAAGATCAACTTCCTTCAAGGCGTAGAGCTGATGTTGACCCATGGGATATATCTTGGTCAATTTCTGAGTTAAGATTAACTGATTATTTTCCATTGATTATCCTCCTTAATCCGCCACGTAAAAGAAATTAGAGCCATGATGCCGCTCCTAAAAAAAACTTAAAATGTTAACAATTTTTTGTTTATTTTCGTTTGAAGCTGTTCCAATATTTTCATCTTTGACTAGAGACATCTAAAGCTAAACTAAAAATAATAAACTCCCATTACTTGCATTCCCTTGCCGGCCAAAACTAAAGAATCGAACTCTTTCCGAAGCAATCCGAACTCCGTGGGATTCCAAAATACCATTAAATAAAAACTCCATTCTTGGAGTGATTTCTGCCAATATAAAAAGTTATAAGATTTTTTTTCGCCTAAATCATAGAAAAAAACTGCCTTTAGAGAATCTTTTAAATTTAAGGGGTAACTCATCATCATTCCCAGAAAACGCTGGCGTTCATCCCGAGCGGAAAATTTTCGACTAGCTTGAAACTCAAAATACTCTCCGACCAAGTAGAG
>DQWD01000137.1 GCA_011042725.1 Candidatus Aminicenantota bacterium
ATGGCATTGGTGACTTGAAAGGTTAACTTGGCAAAACCCATCCACTCCTCATGACGAAGGTCGTAGTGTTCGCTAGCAATTCCCACTTTGGCCATTCGGTTTTCAGGAGTATAGGGATTTTCTCTATCCCAGACTAGCCGGCGTCCATTGAGGAAGAACCAGACGCGGTCGACTAGAATGGGGCCACCAAAATTGAATGATCCATCGTAATAGGCTGTGTATTTTTCGGGTTCGAAAACATTCAGTGCTTGAATGTCTTCCAAGGCAATTAGATTTTCAGCCAAAGCGTCACTGGTATAATAGCCGGTAAATCCCCCGGTAAACTTATTTCCTCCACTCTTGGTGACGATATTGATGTAGGCGGAATCAGTTTGGCCGACTTCGGCCGGAAGAGATCCTACGCCAAACTCGATTTCTTCGTAAACATCAACGTTGATGTTGGCCATGGAATAGAAAGTAGCTGGGTCATTCATTGGTACCCCGTCTAAGGCGTAAAGAGCGCTGCGGACGGTACCCCCCAGGATGGAGCTGGTGCGCCGGTACTCGGCTCCGTCGGCGATAGCCCCGGGAATAGAGTTTTGGATATCGTACAAATCTCGGTTCATCGGGATACTGGCGATAAAATCGGCACTGTAGTTGATACTCGCTTTCGATGATTTAACATCCACCACCGGGGATTCAGCTATTACTTCCACTTCTTCTTCGATGGTTGACATGGTCATTTCAATCTTGACTTCAGTGGTTTGTCCCACTCGAAGGATTAGACCCTTGCGGATAACGGTCTTGAAGCCGGGCATCTCCACTCGAATTTCATATTCTCCAGGGGAAAGGGCAGGGAAACGGAAGCGTCCCCCTTCAGTGGTGATGTAGGTGCGTTGGCCCATTAAACCAGTGCCGGTTAAAGTGACCGTTGCTCCCGGCAGAGGATTAGCTTCTTCATCCACGACCAGCCCATAAAGTGTCCCTGTCTGACGGCCTTGAGCAAAACTAATAGCCACCAGCGAAAATACAAAAAACAGGATGAGGAAAACCTTAACCAGATCTTTCATTTTCCCTCCTTCATTTGTTTAAATTTTATTTGCCTTAAAACAATAAACTTAAATTTAATCATCCTCTTTAATTATCACCTCCTTTTTTAATCAATCTTTAAGTTTTTTTTGTTTGCTATTAATTTTTAATTTTATTTCTTGTTCAATTATTTAAACTTTGTGTTCACTTAATTATGTAATTATGCTTCTTTAATTAAAGTTAACAATATCGTTTTAAATTTAGGAGAGCTGGATTAGTAATTAAAGCTGTAAAAGAGGAAGGGTCTTTTCTTATTTTAAACCTGAATTTTCTGGATATTTTGTCACTTTTTCCCCGGATGGAAATCATTTTTCTCCCTTTAGGACTGTTGTCTCTGCTCATATTCTTTTCAGGCCTGCCTTCTTCCCTGGACTTTTATACGATATATACTAAATATTTAGATAGCAAATTTTATGCCAAATAGCAACAAAAAAGTAAATTAAATTTCAGGGGAAAATGCTTCTTTTTTGCGCCCGGAAGAAGTGTCCGGGTCAAGCAAAATACGATAATTTGGATTTAATTCAAAAAATTGGATGTAATGGAGGGGTTATTTAGAGGTTATATTAATAAGGAATAATTATTAAATCAAAATTATTTTGATTAGCCAGTAGATATTTCTCAACCGCGGGGAGAAATAAGAACCCTCAATTAAACTTGCATTAATCGGGATTGAGCCCAGAGGGCGGCCCCGATAAATCCAGCTTGATTACCTAAGACAGCGGGAATGATCTGGCATTGACTGTAGTCAAAAAGGTAAGAGCGGCGTTTTATTTCTTTAAGCGCGGGCTTAAGCAAGAAGTCACCGGCTTTCATCACCCCGCCTCCCAGGATTATTTTGTCGGGGTCAAGGAGATTGATGGTCGAAGCCAGTCCCAGGCCGAGGTAATGCCCAGCTTGGGCAAAGGCCTCTTGGGCAGCTCCATCACCAGCCAAAGCTCTTTGGTAAACTTCGGCTGAAGATATATTTTCCGTCCGGCGGCTAATTTGTTGATAATTCTTGACTATTTTTTCGCTGGAGACTTCTGTTTCCAGGCATCCTTGGCTACCGCACTTGCACTTGTCGCCATCAGGGTTGACGATAATATGGCCCAGCTCACCGGCAAACCCGTTGGCCCCCTCCCAAAGCTGGCCATTGAGAATAAGGCCTGAACCCACACCTGTGCCGATGGTCAAAAGGACCATACTTTTGGATCCTTGTCCGGCTCCAACTCGGTACTCCCCATAAGCGGCCATACTGGCGTCATTATGGATAGTGAAAGGGATCTCAACCAGCCGAGAGAAGAGGGGCTCTAGAGGTACTCCATTTAGTCCGGGGTAATTGGGGGACCGGTGGATCAATTTAGTTTGACGGTTAAATATTCCGGGCAAACCAAAGCCAAAAGCGGTTATTCTCCCCGGTGCCCTCTTTTGCAAAGCAGTCCAAATTTGTTTGATTGCCTCTAGAAGTAATTGGAGGTCAGAAGGGGTAGGGTCTTTCCCCCACCAGATAACTTTTCCTTGGCCATCAAGCAACCCATATTTCAGATTTGTTCCTCCCATATCAAGACCAGCATAGACAGCCATTTTAACTTTTAACTCCTGTCACGGCATAATTTAGAGGGGCAAAAAGCAGTTTATTAAGCTTGTCGATATTGGAATTGAAGATTTCGGCCCTATTTTCCGGGCTGGGGAGGGTTTGCAGTTGTTCATCCTGAGGAGGGGGGCCGTAGAGAATACGGACTTCCTCGAAACCGTGATTTTCTAGAAGAAATTGCAAAGCAAGAGGATGGATAGGTTGAGAATGCGAAAAGTCAAGAAAATAAATTTGCACGAGGGCAAAAACCGAAGTGGGGTTAATGGTTTCCAGGATTATTTTTCCTCCCGGGGCCAACTTAAAATAAGCTTGCTGGATTAATTGGCGAAGGTAAGAGGGAGGGAGGTGCTCGATGACTTGGGAGGAGAAAATTCCAGCCAGAGATTCATCGGGTTGATTAACCAGCCAAGCTAAAAGGTCATCCTGGTGACAGGTGAGGCTTTTTTCGCGGCAATATTCGACCATTTCTTGGTTGAGATCGATCCCCTCCGCCTCGATGCCTTTCTCCTGGAGAATTTCCAGGAATTCGCCGCGGCCACAACCAAGATCAACAACTTTCCCTCGTTCAAAGAAGCCTTGGTACCGGGAAAGTTCTTCCTTGACTTGGGCCTCATCACCGCGGAAACGATTTTCAAAACTCACATAAGCAGCATCTTTTAAAGAATTAAGAATTTGGTGGCTAGTTGTGGTTGAAAGCGACTTGGATTCGTGAGCACTCAGTTCTTGAATCAAAGCATCTAATTTGTCGCGCAAGAAATAGAGTTTTTTGACCAAAAGTTTCGCATCTTGGGTTTCGACAGCGAGTTTTTCTACTCGCCATTCCAATGATTTGAAGATTAGCCCCACATGGTTACTGCTTAGAGCATCCCATTCTTGATCCTTAGCGTCAACTAAATTCTGAAATCTAAGGAAAAGATCATCTATCTGAGATAGAGCAGCAATGATTTTCTCATTCTGTTCGTGGATTTTTTCTTGGGCCTGAACTAAGTTCTTAAGTAATGCCAGGAGAGAGAAATCTTTCCTTGATTGTTTTTTTTTAAATATTTTTTTGGAAGAAGACGATGTTTCCAAAAGAGAAGATAATTGCTGATTTAAATTGGCATAGGCTTCAGATGGAGAAATAGAAGCGACTGTTTTCTTTAGTTTTTGGAGGCGTTGCTGGAATTCTTTTTCTAGTTCCTGGCGTTTTTGAGTCAGAGATTCAATTTTCCGGCGCATCAATCCGAAGAGGAATCTTTTTTATTTTTATCCTTATTTTCTTCGGGTTCTTCTTTGGAACTTATAGATTTGCGAAAATTCTTAATGCCTTCCCCCAAAGACTTGCCCAGCTCAGGAAGGCGGCGAGCGCCGAAAATTAGGACAATAAGAAGGATGATGACTAGGAGCTCTGAGGGTCCAACCGGTCCAAATAGAAACATATGTCTACCTCCTCAATGGAGTAAATTTTCTTAACTTACCTCAGTTTATACCAAGTTAGTTTAGTTACGAGGAAAAGTCAAGCTCATGCGAGCGGAGAAGATGTCGTTCTTTCCTAGAACGGAGGAATCTTTGGATGTGGATGGGATTTAAAGCAGTCAAGTCTCCAGTTTAAATTTGTTTTGAGTTCTGTTGGTTTTTTTCCTTTTTTTGAGCTCCAGGGTTAATAAGGTGATTGTATTCTGGACCGTCTATTTTCTTGGCTTTAACCTGTTTTTCCGATCTCAGAAAGATGACTAATTTCTTAATCCATTTTAAGAAGGTTGTTCTCGTGGTGATTCTCCACCGTTTTTAACAACTTTCGGGGCGACATTTTTTGACATGGGCTCAAATCTCGATAATAATGGTTAAACGTTATGGATGAGCAATCTTTCGACCGCTTGGTCAATAACACCTTGAAAATTCTTAAAGAATTATTACCTACCCAGGAGTATCTTTATCTTCCCCTTCTCAGCCGGGCCC
Organism: Candidatus Aminicenantota bacterium; assembly: GCA_011042725.1. Classification (GTDB taxonomy): domain Bacteria; phylum Acidobacteriota; class Aminicenantia; order Aminicenantales; family Aminicenantaceae; genus JdFR-80. Next base: position 4,580 of record DQWD01000137.1, read on the forward strand.
TTGTTTGGGCCTTAAACCGCTATGCTCACCGGCGAGAGGAGTTAATGGCGACGCCGGTTTGGCCTCTCCCGCAGAGCATTAAAGTGAAATCCGATGAATTTGTCATTGATTTTTTCCGCTCTCATCCTCAATTAAAGCATGAATTTGCCGCAGAGTTGGAGAAAAGAGACATGCCTAGTCTTCGGTTAGCTTTCGATTGCCTTTATCCTGTGGTCGGACTTGAGGATCCCTTTTTAACCGGCCTTTTTGCTTCTCAACTGGAAAAAGGGGAGTATCGAGTGATAGTTTCGAATTTTCCTCAAAAACTTGCTCAAGCCAAGAGAGATTTAGGGCAGGTTTCCGCTCCGGGGCGTTTAAACCAAGCCTTGGAGGATTTTGAAGAAGACATCCGGGAGCTGGTGGTTGACCTTTCTTCGGAAAGTGAAGTCCGCCAAAGCTTGATTAAGCTTCTAAAACAAGCGCTTAAAAAGAGTCAAGAGGAAGGGAGCAATAAACTTTGACGCAAGCCACTTTTTAAAATTTAATTTAAAATTAATTATTAAGAGGTAGATTACAAGAAAATTATAATAGAGGTTAAGAATTAAAAAAATGATTAATAGAAAAAATGACTAATAAAAAGAACAAGAAGAGGGTAGATATTTTACCACGATGATTAGAAGGGAGAGATAGACTAAATCTGGCTGGAAAAAAATGAGGCTGTGACGGGTTTTTCTAAGGAATATTTTGCTATCAGTGGTGATGATGGACTAAAAAATAAGATAAAATTGCCTCTGAAAGGGTAGTAGGAATGGACGGCAAGACAAAATTAGCTATCAATTTTCAAAATAAGTCAATATTTAATATTTCTTCCATTTTCTCTTTAGGATTTATACTAGCCTTGTTTTTATTTTTTTCGCTGGCTTGCTCTTCTCATCTTCAAGAGGCCAAGTTATATTTTTCCCAAGGTCAAGAACATCTGCAGCGTTACCAAACAAGCGAATCGAGGATTTCCTTTCAAAAAGCTAAAGAGGCTGCTCAAGCGGGGATAAAAAAGCAGTCCCTGGCCCAGTTATATGTTATTAAAGGTCTAGCTGAGGTCCAACTTGAAGAGTGGCCGGAGGCAGAAAAAAGCTTTTCTCTGGCCTATTCCCTGGGATTTGAAAAAGGAGAGGAATGGGCGGCGGAAGCAGCTCTTTACGGATTAGCTCAGAGCTTGGAGGAATTTGGATTAACTACTTTAGCCTTAGAGAGTTATAGCCATTTATTAAGCCGGTCTAAATTTAAGCCAGTCACCATCTTGGCTGCTGGACGTTATGTCCAGATTAAGTTAGCTCAGATCCTTAGTCTTCCTCCCCAAGAAAAGAGTAAAAACCTGGAACTTCTCCTTGAACAAATAAGAAAGTTATTAAAGCAAGATTATCATCTGGGATATTATCATTATTTGAGCTCCCAAATTTTATCCCACAGGGGAAGATATCAAGAAAGTTTTGAAGAAGGGGTTATGGCTCGGGAATTGGGACTTCCCTCGTCAGAAATATTTCGAGATAATGATCGCCAATTGATTTTTTGTTATCGTCAATTGAAAAAAGAATTACCGCCTTCAGAGTGGAATAATTTTTCAGTGCTTTACCACCGCCTAACCAACCAGTGGGGCTGGAGAGACGAGGAAACCCCATCCTGGATGAAGAGGTGAAAAATGTGGCCGTCATTGGCATGGAAAGGTCAAAGTTTAACCTTAATCGATCAGAGGCTCTTGCCTCATCAAGAAATCTATACCGAATGCCGGACTGGTGAGGAAGTAGCCCAGGCTATCGAAAAAATGGTTATTCGGGGAGCTCCGGCCATCGGAGTTGCCGCTGCTTACGGAGTAGTGCTGGCTATTCAAAAAAGTGAGGATAAAAAATCTCTGCAGGGGAATTTTGAGTGCATAATTTCCCGCCTGAAACAAACAAGACCCACTGCTCGCAACCTTTTTTGGGCTCTAGAAAGGATGGAACAAACATTTAAGGCCTATTACAGTCGATCGGTTCAAGAGATAATTCACCGGTTGGAAGAAGAGGCTCAATTAATAGAAAAAGAAGATGTCGAAACGAATCGTCAGCTCGGTGATCATGGGGCTTCCCTTATCCCGGCGGGGAGTACAGTTTTAACCCATTGTAATGCCGGGGCGCTGGCGACGGCCGGATACGGGACGGCTTTAGGAGTGGTCCGCACTGCTTTTGCCCAAGGAAAAATAGAGAGGGTCTATGCTTGTGAGACTAGACCTTTTCTTCAGGGGGCCCGACTAACTTGTTGGGAATTAGCCAAAGAGAATATTCCCGTAATCTTAATCACCGATAATATGGCCGGGTGGCTGATGAAGCAGGGAAAAATTTCTCTGGTTATCACCGGAGCCGACCGCATTGCCGGCAATGGTGATGCAGCCAACAAAATAGGCACCTACTCGCTAGCTGTTTTAGCTCGGGAGCATCATCTGCCCTTTTACGTGGCCGCCCCCCTGAGCACTTTTGATTTTAGCTTGAGAACCGGCCAAGAAATTCCCATCGAAGAGCGTGACCCCCGGGAAGTCCGGGAGTTAAATGGTCAACTGATAAGTCTTAAGGATATTCCCGTGGAAAACCCGGCTTTTGACGTTACTCCAGCCTCATATATTACCGCCATCATTAGCGAGCGAGGCGTGGCTTATCCTCCCTACTCCGAGTCTCTGCCAGCTTGGTCAAAGAGAGGAAGCTGCCCATGAAAAAACTTTTGGCTATTGAAACTTCTTGTGATGAAACAGCCGCGGCGGTGGTTGATGAGAAGATTAACATCCTCAGCAACATTGTTCTTTCCCAGGATGAAATTCATGCTCCTTATGGGGGAATTGTGCCCGAGCTAGCTTCTCGCCAGCATATCCTTTCTTTGACCTATATAGTGGCCGAAGCTCTCGAAAGAGCGGAAATTAACCTCAGCCAGGTGGATGTTTTTGGAGTAACCCAAGGTCCAGGCTTAATTGGCTCTCTTCTGGTGGGGCTTTCTTTAGCCAAGGGTTTAGCTTTTTATTACCAGAAATCTCTCATCCCGGTTGACCATCTTGAGGCCCACTTGGAGTCAGTTTTTATCGAGCATTCCTGGTTATCGCTTCCGGCTTTGGGGCTCCTTGTCTCGGGGGGACACACCTCTCTTTACCTTCTTCGGCAGCGGTTGAGTTATCAATTATTAGGAAAAACTAGGGACGATGCCGCCGGGGAGGCCCTGGACAAAGTCGCCAAATTTCTGGATTTGGGTTACCCGGGGGGTCCCCTTATTGAACACTTAGCCGAACAAGGTGACCGGCAAGCTTTTCCGTTTAGGGTGCCGCAGATGACTGATGGCAGCCTGGATTTTAGTTTTAGTGGTTTAAAAACAGCCGCCTTAAAGCAGATTAAAGAAAATAAATTGTCTGCTGACCATCCTCTCTTTCATGATTTTTTGGCCAGTTTTGAGGCGGCGGTGGTGCGGAGCTTGATTAAAAATCTCGACCGGGCTGTGCCCCAGTTCCGACCTAGATCCGTATTTCTCTGTGGTGGTGTCTCTCGGAATAAGCATTTGCGGGAAACTTTCTTGGCTTGGGCTCACAAGAAAGGATTACCGGCTGCTATTCCTTCTCCCCAATATTGCACTGATAATGCGGCCATGGTGGGAGCTTTAGCCATGAAAAAATTTCTTCAGGGTCAAGGTGCTCATTTGAATCTCGAGCTTAATGCTTATCCGCGAGCCGATTATCGGCGGGGATAAATCTGAACAAAGTAGGGAAATCTCTTCATTGGTTCCTCAGAAAGGTGCTTGAGTTTTAATTTAAGCTCATAAAGATAAAAGTTTTTCCACCGCAAAGCAAATTGCGGCCGGAAAGTTATTTCTTTGATTTCTTGTTGTTGGTGGCCTTGGTAGAGATGATGGTCAAAGAAGGCAAGGTGCACTTGGTAGTCTCCCTCCCGGGAACCCAGCTGGAGATTGATCTCTGCTAATTTTTTCTTGGCAGCGAACAAAAAAATGTATTCCCGGGGAGCATGAAGGTAAAACTCGGCTTCCTTTTTCGCCACCACATCCCGGCGGAGAAAAGGAAAATAAAAGCCCAGCGAACTCTGATTGGAGTAATGAAATTCTTGGGCAGGATAAAGAGCGGGTTGAGGATAAAGAGTAAATAACACGGTTATCAGAATTAAAGAAAAAGTAAACACAAGGTAGGGAAAAGAAGCTGAAATGCGCTTTTTTAGGCGGCTTTCTTTTGGCCCCCGGAAAGCATAAAGCAAGCCAAAAATGATAATTCCCCCCAACCAAACGTAATTGGGCCAATAATTAAGGTTGTTAGTTTTAATAAACGAAGGCAGCCATGCGGGTAAGAAAATCTTCAGGTTACTTAAGAAAACAAATAAATCTCCGGGCCGGGAGGTGAATTCATGGGTGGTGGGTTGATAGAGAAAACGGGGATGAGCGATAAGAACAAAAGATAAAGCTAAACTAACTATGGCGGTGAGCCCGAAGAAAAAAGAATAATTTCTTTTCCGGTTATAGGCTAGAAAGTAAGCTGTTAACAGACAGCCGACCCAAACTAATGGAGTCAGAACTCGACCTTGAGGACTATAACCTTGGCGATGAGTAAAAAAGGCGTAATTAAGAAGAAACGGAAGCGAGATGAATAAAATCTCCATTAGCTGACGACGATGATGACGCCAAGCTTCGATGAGTCCCAGGAAAGAGAAGAAATAGAAAGGAGCATAAAGAAAAAGACCGTCTCGCTGATCGAGGAAATAATCCAGGAAGCTGTCGATTCGCATTCGCAAGGGATATTCTAAAAGAGCGGTTTTTAAGGCTTGGAACTTTTCTGGGGTCAGAACTCCTTCGTAGACTGAGAAAGGAGAAAATGAACCGTAAAGAGAGTAAATAAAAAGATA
>DQWD01000077.1 GCA_011042725.1 Candidatus Aminicenantota bacterium
CATTAATTCGAGTCCTTTAAAAAAGAGACAATTGTTTGAGGCAAACTTTCCTGGTTTTTTTTCTTCTCTTTAATTCTGACATATTAGATATCAATAGGTTAGGAAGGAAAATAGTTTTTTCTCTGAATTCTTCATTTCTAGAAAGTATTCAAGTTATATGTTAGTTACTGTTTTTTGAGATTAAGCCAAGGGAAAGGCTGGACAGATAACCTTTAAAATTTGAGGCAAAACCTTAAAGTGAATTCTCTGGCAGTATGAATAGGGATCGCCGTTGTACTGGAGGGGCAAGTTATCTCCTTGGATAATCACTTCCTTGGCTTTAAAATGAGGTTGGAATCGCTGGAGAAGGCCGAGGTAATTGAAGGGAAAACTGAACATGTATTGAAAACCCGTTAATTTGAAAAGAGTAATATCTAGAAAACCATCATCTATTCGAGCCCGCGGGGCAACCCGCCAGCTGTAGCCGAAGTGTTGGGTTTTGTTTATCACGCAGTCAAAAACTAACTCTTCGAGACTTAATTCTTGAAATGAGTTTCCTTTATCGTCTTTACCATCAAGGAGGCGTATTTTTATTTTTAGGGGAGGAAAATAGGGCATTTGCCAGGCTTCTTTGAGATGGCCCCATAATCCGGGGATGGTATTGTTGTCCTTACGAAAGGTTACTTCTGCTGTCGCGCCAATGCTGGTAAAGGCAGCCACCTGGCCGTTGAACTGGATCAGATCAATTTTTTTGACGATGCCCGAGTGGAGGGCCTTGATGGCTAAAGGAATAAGGCGGGGAATATGCAGGCTTTTGCGAAAAGCATTGCCGCTTCCCAGGGGGATAATTCCGAGAATAGGCAAGGGGGAGACTTGGCTCTCGATTATCCCTTGAATAACATCAGCAATGGTGCCATCACCGCCGGCAGCAATAATAACCTCTTTTTCATGGCTGAGGGCCGCGGCTGTTTTGATCGTGAATTGTTTGTCTTGGTGGGTATCGATTATTTCTCCGGGTATATTTTTTTGTAAATAACACCGCAGTTTTTTTCTTCGCCTCCACTTACGATTAGCCGCTCGAGGATTGATTAAACAAGCAACTTTTAATTTATTTAGGTCAACCCGTTCTTCTGGATATTTTTTCATTATTCAATATTCTAGCAAAAATTAGATAACCCATAAAAATTTTTTATAATGGCTAGGTCAAAGCGAATTAAATTTATCTTCGGGTTAAATTAATTTTAATTTGATCTATTTTGCGCCAGGAGGGGAAAGGAAGATAAGGAAGCATTCAGAAATAAGTTTCTTTCCCCGCCTTTTTTCTGGTGAAAAATTTTCGCAGTAATTGGCGGAGAAAGCCAATATTCACCCCGACAATAAGAATAACAAATAGTAAGATCAGCAGCTCATCAGAAAGATGAACTTGATGGCCAAACCAAGCGAGGAGAAAAAAGCGAGGCGTCCGCGAGAGGGCCAAGGCCAGAAGAAACTTCCAGCGAGAATAGGAGGCCATGACGACTAAAAAACGAAAGGGATAAAAGGGAATTGGAGTAAAAGCGGCAATCCAAATGGCGAGAAATGGAGCGTGATTGAAAAGATTAATTAGTTTCTGAATAGCCTTCTTCTGCTGGAATTTTTGGAAGGCCGTCCAATCAGAAACATAGGAAAAAACCGAGTAATTAAGAGCTTCAGTTAAAAGAGTACTACTAGCAGCAATAAAAGCCACGGTGGCCGGTGAGTAAAAACGGGCAAAATAGAGAAGCACTGGCTCGTGCGGAACCACGGCGACGAGAAACTCGGAAGGAAAGCTATAGAAAAAAAGTACCCAAAGGCTGCGGCTCGTCCTTAACTCCGTCCAGGTCAACCAGAGAATAAGAAGAAAGAGGACAAAGGTGACTTGACCCAAAAAGAGAGCTGGCCGCCAAAAATTCTTGGAGTTTTCTCTGAGATTCATAATTTTTTTTAACTCTAGCTTATCAACTTCAGCAACCCTGAACCTTCAGATAGCGCGAAGATTATCCTTGAGAAGGACCCAAGGAGGTTTTTCTGAGTTAGCCCTAATGCTAGTAAAGCAGGCAGTACAGTGGTTGTGGGCCGAAAATTCTGCCTGGAGCTGGCGGAGATTTGAGTAATTTTTTAAGATTAAGCCGCAGGGAGAAAGCTGGGCATCAGGATTAACGACTAAAAAACGGACTCCGGCTTGGCAATTAGGTTGGCCTTGGTGGCGAAAGAACTCCACCATTCCCTTTAAAACGTAGTCGGAGGTAAAAATAGTATTGTGAGCTTGGCGAAATTCCTGGATTTGGCGGATCATTTTTTCTAAACTGGGCAATTCTTCGGGAGGAATAAGATAGTCTTTTTTCTTCGTTCGTAACCAAGTATAAGTGCTAAAATTAAGGTTTACTTCCCATTCATAGGCCTTTTGGGCCAACTTAATTAGCTCCTGATAATTGTAGCGATGCACCACGCAACTGAGAGTAATTCCTTTGTCCTGCTCTCCTTTAAGCGCTAGGCAGAGATTCTCAATTTTGCGGAAAAGACCGGGAATACCCCGAAATTTATCATGGCGTTCATCGGGATAATCCAAAGACACGGAGAATTCGTCCACGCCGGCCTCGCGCAACTCGCGGTATTTTTTTTCATCCAAAAGAGCCGCATTAGTGGTGATAACTATATAAGGTGGTCGCTGAGGACGGTAAATAGCCTGAATGATATCCTTGAGGTCCTTTCGGAGAAGAGGCTCTCCTCCTGAAATTTGAGCCACCACTGGACCCAGTTCCCGCGCTCGAAGCCCAAATTTCTCTGGTGAAGCTCTCTTTTCGTCTTTGATCATCCCGCCTAGGTGACAATGTTGGCAACGAGCGTTACAACTATATGTTATTTCAAAAGAAACGCATAAAGGCTTTTTGCCAAAGAAATTTTTAACTCCTCTTAATCCCAGAGCAAGTTGGCGTGTTTTGCTGAGGCGACTCATGACGACTCCTTTACCGAGGAAGATAAGTTTTTATCAATGTTTTTCTTTTTATTCAAGAGGTAAAAAGAAAAAAGCTTAAGGCCAATTAAACCCAAGGCCCAAACAAGAGCTATGATCCACCAACGAGGCAAAAAAATTAGCAGTAAAGGGACTATGGTGGAATTGGCAAACTTTCCGGCCGGGCTGTAATTGAAGCGGTAAACATTTTTATCAACTTTATAAAAATAATTGGGGGAAATAAGGTCAAACTTGATGAATTGGTAACTAAGGTAAAAATCGACAAAAGCAAAATCAAGCAAGTAGACGATGATGGGCAAATAAAGCTGGGGATGAAAAAAGAGAAAATTAATAAAAAAGAAAAGAAATTCAACTCGATCAGCAATGATATCAATCTCAGCCCCCAGAATTGTTTCTTGGTGGAATCGACGAGCCACAAAGCCGTCGGCCACATCTCCCAACCAGTGAAGAGCAAGGCCGATAAAATTATAGGTTTCATTTCTTTCGAGAAGAGCTAGAGTAAAAAAAGCCAAGGAAGCACCTAGCCGAAGGAGAGTAATTAAGTTGGGGGTGCTGTAAATACTTTCGGGAGGTCTTTTTCTAAACATTATTCTGCCTTTTTAATACGAGAAATAGATTAGGAGGGTTTTAATTTTCTCCTTCTTTATTTTTCTTCATCGGCGAGCGGGAAATTTTTTTTAGGGGGCCGGGTTGAGGTGGATCAAAATGAGAATTCCCGTTAAAATCGATAAACACAGGGTTAGTTAAAGCATAAGCCAAAGCCGCTCCTTCAGCCTGGCCGGAACGGGAAAGACTCTGGACAACTGGAAATAAACTTTGGCTACCCGTAATTTCGACCACTAGATAAGTATCTTGGGCTATATCAAGGTGGGCAGTGTACTCAAGAGAGCAATTCTCTTTCGGGAATTCAAGCGGAGCTTCGCTAATTTTTTGGCCGTTGGCGATAATGGTAATCTTATCAATCGAAACCCAAGGAGCTTTTTGAACGTTAGCTTCAATCTTGACGTGGCCATCTTGATCAGTAATGAGATCTCCGGGGCGGGCTCGTTCCTCAACAATTAGGGAAATAAAAGGCCCATTAGTAATAAAGGAGTGTCCTTTTTTGAGATTGTCGAGTAATGCTTGGAGATCAAGGTGAGGGAAGGGTGGCCCTTGATAAGCCACATAGGTTCGGGAGTAACCGGGTTCCCCTCCATCTATGGTATGGGAATCGGAGGAACCCACCAAGGGGAAATAGTAACCCTTGTTTAAAAAATTAAGCCAGTCTTTAATCACTTGAGCATTGGTTGGACGTGGAAACGGTCCATTCATCCCTTCCATGACATCGAAAGATAAGTCGAAGGCGGCATTGGCCGTTTCCCCTGTTTTGGGGTCCACATGGTGGGTGTTAAAATATCCAATCGAGCCAGAACGGGGGTGGTTAACCTGGATGATCCCTTGCGGGGCTAGGGAGCGGCTGGCCGAAAATAGTTCGGAAACCTTGTTTTTGGTGGCGTCAATGGCTCCGTTAAGCGGAAGTTTGGAATTAGGGGTGAGTGGGTAATGATTAAAGTGAATCAAGCCTCCGTGAGTTATTTCATTTCCGGAGATAACAAAGAGTTGATTTTTCCAGCCTAATCGGTTAAGAGCCGGGCGATAATCAGTGATGAAGTTGTGATCAGTAGCAATGGCGACCTGAAGTCCCTCGGCGACCACCGACCTAAGTCTTTCTTCAATATCGACCCTCCCATCAGAGAAAAGAGTATGGAGGTGGGGATCAATAGATATCCATCCGCTAGAGTTGACGGCTTTTTTCAGAATAAAATTGATGGTCGTTGAAGTTTCGGCCAAAACCTCGATGACGTTGGAATCAATCGTGTATTCGGGACCATAGGAAGCAGTCAACAGGTATCCGCCAGGGGGAAGATTGAGGGACAAGCCTTCGGGTGGGGGGAAGCAGGAGTTTTTAAATGTTTCCCATCCCCTGCCTGTTTGGCGAGGATTTTGAGGCAGAAAATAGGGAGAGGGAGTTGGGGAAAGGCCGTGGACGGTTACTTTTCCAGGCAGGGGGCGTCCTGACTGGTCTTGGAGGAATACAGTAACTTGGCCCAAGCGAGGGGGGCGACACTCAAGGGGTTCAGAGGAAGTGTCGTTCACTCGGAAATAATGTTTGGTGGTGGCGGGAAACCAATTTATTTCGGCCAGATAGCTTCCGGAGGGAAGAGGAAGATTTAAATCCTGGGTTTGAGTGGACTCGATGAAACTGCGGAAAAACGTTTGGCCACTCAGCGCGTGGCGGATAATGAGCTCCAGAGGATGGGTTTGATTGGTTGCTAGTTGGATAGAAAAAGGGGTAAATTTCTGTCCTAAAAGTTGATAAATTTCTTGGAGAAGGGAGGCAGGGTCAGAGGCCACGATTAAACTATAGGTAACCGTCTGCGAAGCTCCAGGGGCCAGGGTTTGCGGTTGAGGAGACGATTTAGTCACCCAGGCCAGGTAATAATTATTTCTTGGAAAAACAATAAAATTTAGCTTTGGATGCTCTTCAGGCGAGTAAGGAGAAAAGCGATAACTAGTTAAGGGGTGACAATAAAGTGCATAAGATGTTTGGGGCCAAGAAGTGTGGCCAGTATTAGTGACGGTTGAAATTATATCAATTCGGTTGTCTTCAAGGGAAAATTTATAACTAGTCTCAACTTTACCTTTAACTCCTGATTTATACTGAACTTGAGCCATAGCTGTGACTTGAAGAAAAGGCGAAGGAGTAGAGACAGGTTTGATACTCTGGTAGGTTAACCACACAGGTTTATTATTGAGGCGTAAAAGAGGGGCCCCGATATTGACCCGGCCTGGTTGGGATAGGCTTAGCAGGCCAAATCCGATTATACTTCCTTGGGCATTTAGGGTGGGATAATTGGTGTAACTTAAGGGAAATCGCGAAGTGCCGGCAAAAAGAACAAAGCTTTCTTTTCCCAAGAGAAGAACATCTCCGGGCTGGGCGAGAGATTGTAAGTAATCGGGAACGGATGAGGAGGGAGTGATAATTTTGATCTGAGGAAAAAGAGAGAGATTAACCAAAAAAAATACGACAAACAAAAACAAGCTATATTTTAGCCAGCGCATGGGAACCTCCATTTTTGATTTTCCCCTAAGAAGAGATAAATTAACTCATTTGGTCAATTAATTCAATTATCGATAAAAAAACCTTGGCTTAAGAATTTATTATATTCCTGGTCATAAAAATTAACCGCAACCACACCTGGGGGATTAATCAGTAGCTGAGATTACTAATTTCCAATTGAAATGAAAATTGTCATCATTGGAGCTAAAATAAATTTAAAAGTAAAAATAAAAAGTCCAAGGTAAGCCTCCCAATTTGATCTTAAAATTTCGCCTAGCCTATGTTTTTGGCCGGAATTACCAGGAAAACTTAAGCCTCCTAGGACCGGCTGAAAATTGCTTGCTTGACAGAGGGAAGGACACATCTCTTGAAGCAACTTTAAGTCGTCGAAGAAGTTGGAAAGCGAGGTTTAATAATCTTTTCGAGAGTGATATAATTTTCCAGAATTGAAAAACTTAGATCGCAGTAGCTGGAGGGAAATGGACTATGATTCAGAGAGAGAAAATAATTGAGAAAAAAGGAAAGCGGTTTCTCTTGTGCTTCGAAAATTCAGATCGAGTTGTTGACTATGCCAAATATGAGAAGTTAAGAATGACTATTTGGGGAGATCCTTCCGATCATTTTTGTGGGATCAGGAATATGGAAGGGATGAATTACGTCTATGAAGGAAGTTGCATGTATATTGGTGTTTTTGTCGAAGATTCCAGCGGGAAATTTCCTCGGGATGAGGAAAATTTGGTGGGATTTGCTTACGGCTATGTGGGTGTTTGGGATAAATCTCTGGGATTTAGAAGGGCTGATAACTTAAAATTTTATTCACAATTCAACGGGGTTCGACCAGACTATCATGGTTATGGGTTGGGAGTAGAAATAAAAAAGTTTCAACGAGAGATTTTATTAGACATTTTCGGGATCACTTGGGCCACTTGTACTTATGACCCCTTAACAGCCGTTAATGCCTATCGCAATTTTCATTTATTAAGGATGGAGGTTGTTGAATACCGGGTTGACTGTTATGAAGGATTCGGGGGGTTTCTAAATCGAGTGGATATTCCCAGCGATCGGTTCTATCTCCGCTGGAATCTACTCCATTCGTCACCACCTCCGAAGGTCTCCTTGCCTCAATTAATTGAGGAGGGGAGTTTGGTAACCGAGGTGAAACAAAAAACTATAAAGGGCCGCTTGGGGGAAATTAAGTTGCCGATAATCACTGGAGTACAAAGCCGGGGAGAAAGACCTTGGCTTTTGGTTGAGGTTCCACTAGATTTTTACTTGATGTTGAGGGAGACAGATGTGGATGACCAAGAAATACGAAACATTCCCCGGCAATGGCGATGCCAGACTCGAGAGATTTTTCAAGATGCCTTGGCTAAAGGATACCAAGTTGTTGACTTTGTTTCTTGGTCAACATCTAACCAGAGGCGGGGATTTTACATTCTCCAGCGCCAAGAAAAGTAAGCAAAGTCAATTACTTTCTCTCTGAAACTAAAACGATTAAAGAAGAGCGTTTTTCCAGCCGAATTTGATCTTTTAATTTTGTTTTAATTTTGGCACGCTTAAGCTGCTTATTTTTTCAAATAACTTAGGAGTTGCTGGGCGGTTTTGACTTTGGGATCATCGGGTGCCAGTTGTATAAATTTTTCCAGAGAAGCAATGGCTTCTTGGGTTTTATTCTGGCCGATGTAGAGAGTTCCTAGCTGGTAATAAGCATCAGCATGTTCGGGATTCAACTCGATCGCCCGCTGGAAAGCCTCAAGAGCCTCGGGAGATTTACCCAGATTGATGAGGACGACACCGTAATTGTAATACACGTCAGGGTCGTCTTGATTTAATTCTACGGCTTTTTGGTAATGTTCGGCTGCATCATCATAATGCCCCAGTTTGGCCAATGCTTCTCCCAGTTCTTTGGTGATGATGAAACTTTCGGGATTTAGCTTGAGGCTTTGTTGAAACACCTCAACTGCTTTTTCGCTTTGACCCATTTTTTTGTAACAAAGGCCAAGATTAAAATAATAACCCCATTGAGTATCATTAAGAGAAATAGCTTTTTCAAATATGGCGGCTGCTTCCGCAAACTTATTTTCCGCAAAGAGTTTATTGCCCTTTAGAAAAAGCTGATCAGCCTTGGAAAGCATTTTTTCAATTGATTTTTCAACTTCTTCCATTTTAATGTCAACAAGAGTTGATTCACCGATGGAAACTTTTACTTCGCGGCTTACTGGCAGATATCCTTCCTTTTTAAAATTGACCTGGTAATAGCCAGGCCAGAGGCCAATCTGGACAAATTTGCCATTTTTGTCTGTTTTTCTTTCAAAATGACGGGAGGCCATCTTGGTGGAGATGATGTTAATTTCAACTCCAGCCAGTGGCCGGCCGTTTTTGTCAGTTACTGTTCCCTCAATTTTTCCTTGGACTTGAGACCAACTTCCTAAAGCCAAAGATAAAAGCAGCCAACCGGCAATTAAAAATTGTCTTTTCATCCGAAGCCTCCTTATAAATTCACTTTCATCGAAGTTTGTTGAGTTTTTCTTTTAGTTTCTGAAGCTGGGGTTGGTTGGGATTTAATTCCAGAGATCTATTTAGATAATTCAAAGCTTTCTCGGGTTGCCCCGTTTCAGCGTATCCTTGGGCAGCTAAGTTAAGAAGGGGAATTTCCACCGCTTTGCTTAGGAGTTGCTCGAGGTAATTTAGCGCTTTATCCCATTTTTTTTGTTCAGCATAGATGGTGGCCAGGATTTTTCCTGCCTCTCTCAACCCGGCTTGCTCATAAAGGGGCTGGGCAATGGAGAGGGCCCCCTCGTATTTTTTCTGGCCATAATAAGTCTTAGCCAGGAGAAGTTTGGGGGCATTATCATCGCGGGACTGGAGAACGACGTGGAGATGTTGTTCAGCTTCCGAGTACTGACGGTTTAGGAAATATTCAGTGGCCAGCAAGTAGAGATCATCGGGGTTGGGGAAACGGGGCCTTAATTTAGAAAACACCCAGGGAACAACAGGAAAAGAAGATGAGAGTATAACAAAAGAAGTTGATTTGGTGGCTAAGACCTTTTGCTCTTGATCGACAAGAGAAAGTTGCAGTTGGTAATATCCGGGCGGGAGCAGATTTTTGGATATAGAGGGGAGAATTATGTCCGATTGGTTAGGGTTGAAGATTTTCTCCAGGGGCCATACTTCTTGGTTGATGGTTTTTCCCTTATCCAAGGAATAGACGCTTACTTGGAGAAATTTTTGGCGACTGGTAGCCAGGTTAATGATTTGGGTAAAAAGACCAATCGGCTTTTCGGGTAAAAACTTGGCTTGAGTGTTGAAAATAAACTGATAACCAGCAAAAGAAAAAGCTTTTGATTTATTTTGCTGACCAG
>DQWD01000020.1 GCA_011042725.1 Candidatus Aminicenantota bacterium
CCCCCACGATCTCCGGCCTCTCCCTCTCCCGAAATTCTTAATTGCATGCCATCATCAATTCCGGCTGGTATTTTGATCGAAAGAGTCCTCTTCTCCAGCACCTTACCTCGGCCTTGACATTCTTTACAAGGATGGATAATCACTTCGCCAGTTCCATCACATTGGTGGCAGGTCCGAGTTAGGGTAAAAAATCCTTGTTGATATCTCACTTGACCTCGTCCTTGACATAAAGGACAACTCTTTTTCTGCGTCCCAGGTTGAACCTTGCTTCCTTGGCAAACGGGACAGGTCTCCCGCCGCTCCAGGGTTATCTTTTTCTCAATGCCAGAGGCAGCTTCTTCTAGAGAAATCTCCAAGTCAAGAAGAAGATCGCGGCCCCGTTGAGGCGCGCGGCGACGACGAGAGGGAGAACCAAATAAATCTCCAAAACCAAAACTAAAAAAATTTCCAAGGATATCTTCAAATTCAGAAAAAATAGATGAATCAAAACCACTAAACCCGGAAAAGCCTTCGCTTCTTAATCCTTCCTCACCATAGAGGTCATACATTCTTCTCTTTTCCGGATCGATAAGAACACTGTAGGCTTCGGCAGCTTCTTTAAATTTCTCTTCGGCTTCTTTGTCCCCAGGATTCCGGTCAGGATGATATTTTAAAGCCATCTGACGATAGGCCTTTTTAATCTCCTCCGATGTTGCCTGGCGAGAAACACCTAAAACTTCATAGTAATCCCGTTTCCTCATCTTTTTCGACCTCCGCTTGATCTTCTGTTCTCTTCATGATTTTATTAAGCTCAAAAGTACTTAATCCCGCCGAGGGGCGAATTTCAATACTTTGCTCTCTATTGGTGGCCACATCCTTAGCCGAGACTCTAACTAACCCATCGGCATCAATTTCAAAAGTCACATCTATTTGAGGAACTCCAGCAGGTGCTTGTTCAATCCCGACTAAATCAAACCGAGCTAAGGAAACATTTTCCGAAGCCCGCGGATTTTCTCCTTGCATCACATGTATTTTTACTCGACGTTGGTTGTCTTCGACAGTGGTAAAAGACATGGTTTTTTTGGTGGGAATAGTGGTATTCTTTTCGATTATCTTCACAAATTGATCATTCTCAGCTTCAATTCCTAGCGAAATGGGAGTCACGTCGAGTAATAAAACTATATCATGAATTTCTCCGCTTAACACTCCTGATTGAATAGCCGCCCCCATCGCTACAGCTTCATCTGGATTTATTGATCTGGATGGTTCGTGTCCGAAAAATTTTGTCACTGTTTCCTTAATCAAGGGCATCTTCGTTTGTCCCCCAACCAGAATAACTTCTTCAATTTCTTCTAATCCGAGCTTGCTTTCATCCAGAGCTTGGGTCATATAAGGAATGGTTTTATCTACTAAATCCTTAGTTAAATTTTCTAATAGACTTCTGGTTAGACTCACTTGAAGATGTTTCGATTCGGAATCTTTAGAGACAATAAAGGGCAGATTAATTTGCGTTTCTAGGGTATATGAAAGCTCTCGCTTTGCTTTTTCGGCGGCTTCCTTTATTCTTTGCAAGGCAAACTTATCCTCGCTTAGATCGATACCTTCCTTTTTCTTAAATTCATCTAATATCCAAGAAATTAGGCGATTATCAAAATCTTCTCCTCCTAAGAATGTATCCCCAATGGTGGCTAAAACATGAAATATTCCATCGCTTATTTCCAGGATTGTTACATCGAAAGTCCCGCCACCCATATCATAGACCACAACCTTCCCATTTCTCTTACTTCCCAAACCATAGGCTAGACTAGCCGCCGTGGGTTCATTGATCACCCGAAGAGTATTTAGTCCAGCAATTTTAGCTGCATCTTTAGTAGCCTGCCGTTGATGATCATTAAAATGGGCGGGGACAGTAATGACCACATCTTTTACTTTTTCCCCTAAATAATCTTCGGCACATTTACGTAAATACCTCAAGATAAGAGAAGAAATTTCTTGTGGAGTTATATAACTCCCTCCTAAATCGATGATTACATCTCCATTGGGAGCCTTATCTAATTTATAGCTTAATTTATTTTGGAGCTCCTGAATCTCGGCGGAATTAAATTTTTTACCCATTAACCGTTTCACCGCATAAACAGTTTTGTCCGGATTAGTTGGCGCTTGCCTGAGAGCTGGAGTTCCAATTAATTGTTCACCTGAAGAAGTAAAGCTCACCACGGAAGGAGTTGTATTATTGCCTTCTAAATTAGGAATAATTAGGGCTTCTTCTCCCTGAAGATAAGCAACACAAGAATAAGTGGTTCCCAAATCAATCCCGATTACTTGGCTCATTCAGCATCCTTTTGCCGAGGAACAATTACCTTGACCAGGCTGGGGCGTAAAAGACGCCCCTTAAGAGTATACCCTTTTTGAAGTTCCTCTCCAACCTCCATCTCGTCGATTTCATCCGATTCTTCAGTGACAAAGGCTTGATGGAGGTAAGGATCAAACTTTTTGTCTTTAATTTCAATTGGCTCCACTCCTCTTTTAAAAATCAAGTCTCGGAGCTGGCGATAAATCATCTCCACGCCTTGCTTGAAACTTTCTTGATTATCGATATTAGAACTTTGAAGAGCTCTTTCGAAATTATCAAGAATAGTCAATAAATCACTTAATATATCACTCAAAGCAAACTGGAAATAATCCTCTTTTTCTTTTTCATATCGTTTTCTTAGATTTTCTTTATCAGCTAATTGGCGGAGTACTTCTTCTTTAAGCTTAGCCACATTTTTATTTAAATGTTCAATTTCTTCTTCTTTTTTTTGTAGTTTACTTTCCAATTCTTTAATCTTTTGACTGCTTTTGGCTGCGGTTGAAGATTTTTTACGGTGGGGTTTCTTTACTTCGGTTAAATATTCAATTTCTGGCTCTGATTGGCTTTTCTGTTCACCTTTTTGTTCACCTGGTTGCTTGATTTTGTTTTCCTCATCCATTGCTTTTCCTCCTTAATGAGAAAGGCGAAAGGCCTGACTCAAGCGACGAGCAACATATTCAACCAAGGGAATTACTTGACGATAAGGGATTCTTTTCGGTCCGATAATTCCCAATGAACCCAAGATCTGTTCTTCACTCCCATAGTGAGAAAGAATCAATGAGCAATCAGCAATATCGGGAACATCGATTTCGGTTCCAATCAGCACCCGGACCCGGTCTAAATTAATTAAATCAGAGAGAAGCTGAGCCAGTTTGGCTCTTTCTTCAAATTTTTGAAATAAAGATTGCAGTCTCTCCAAGTCAAAAAGATTAACCTTGCTGATTAATTTGGACGTTCCTTCAAGATAAATCTTTTTTGACTCTTCTTCATGCAGAGTATACACCCTTAATAACATGCTTAATTTCTGGAGAACATCCTCAAACCTGGTTTGAAAGCGAGGAAATTCCCTTTGTAGATAATTATGAACATAAATCAAGTTTTTACCCGCAAATTTTTCTTCAATATATCGAGCGGCTCGATCTAATTCATATTGAGTCATATCCACTGAGGACTCAATTATCTCTGTCAAAATCAAATTAAAAGTAGTCACTAGGATAAGCATAAATTTCTTCTCGGAAATCCTGATAAAACGAACGTGTTTAAAAAGGACCCGGGAGAGGCTTGGGGAAATAACAAATCCAATATTATCTGAATACGACGATAACAATTGGGATACATTTTGGAGAAGCTTATTAAAATCTCCCTGATCAATAACGAAAGTCTCTGGTGGTAAATCAAAAAACTCTTGCGAAGGAAGCACCTGATCATAGAGTTGATTAACATACAACCGCAATCCTCGATCAGTAGGGATCCGCCCGGCACTGGAGTGTGGTTTCCTCAGATAACCACTCTTCTCTAATTTAGCCATGATGTTGCGTATGGTAGCTGAGGACACAGGTGTCTTACTTTTGCGAGCAATTGTAGCCGACCCAACCGGCCGACCAGTGAGAATATACTCTTCTACAATCAACTGGAAAATATACTTATCTTTTTCCCTTAGTCTTGTTTTCACTGGTTGTTAACTCCTCTTCTTCTTGATTTTATAGCATTAACTCCTAAAAATTGTCAATTTTTAGGGCCTAGTCAATTATTTAACTCTTTTTACGGTTCACGCCTTAGAAGGCTACTGTCAAGAGGATAAAGATTAACAAATTTAATTTTAAAGAATTCATTTTTCAATAAACAAGCTGGGCTTTTCAGATATCTTTTTAAGGGTCGAGCTGCTCCATCTTATTGATATTATACCCGTTAGCCTCATATAATGCTCACCAAAAAGGGTTTAAATTCCCCCAGAAATCAAGTTTAAGCGATTTCTTTTTTAATAAGAATTCGACTAAGCATTAACTCAAAAAGATTAAAATTATCATCTATCCTTAATTAAGGATAAATGTTGGAGTTAATAATGCATAGCATTAAGTATTTACATTTCAATTTTTTCCCATCTATTGAAAATGTGAGCAAAGTTATAGGCAAAAATCTTAATAAATTCTTATCCCTGCATAACCAACTACTTCTGAGTAATCGCCCGAAACATCACCCGAAGTTTGATATTTAATTAATTCTCCTTTTTTGGCCCCCATTCTTTTAGCGGCAATAATTGCCACCGCTGTTGGTAAGTAGCCGCACATACTGATATTTTTTTTACGCACTGTTTCAATTAACCCTTGAGCATCAAGTTCTTCAACTTTCCTAATGGCTAAATTATCTTTCTCTTGAGCTGTTTCCGCTGGAACATAATGGCTCATATCTGTGCTGGCGACAATCAGGATCGGTTCTTTCTCGGTAAGAACAGCTTCGCCGATTGCTTGCCCCAGTTCCTCTATTTGCGTAAAGTGGGCATAATAAGAAATGGCGATGGGAACGATTGAGGCGGCAGGGCAAAAATATTGAATGAAAGGCAATTGCACTTCGATTGAATGCTCATAGGCATGAGCTTCTTCACTCTCTTCAACCAGAGAACAATTATCTATAATTTTTTTCTTAAGGGAAGAATCGATTTTTAACTCCCCTAAAGGAGTTTCCCAACTTCCATCAGGATAAGTAGCCATAAGCGTCGGCACTTCCCGGTGATTCGGACCTAACAATAGGTAGCGCTCGGGCAGCTTAACGGAGGAAAAAACAGCTCCGGCTACTGCTCCAGAATAAATATATCCAGCGTGGGGAGAAATTACTGCTTTTGCCTTGATTCTATCTTGATCAGACTCAACGTAATTTTCAATCATCCGGGTTAACTCACGAGAGTGGGAAGGATAAAAATAACCGGCCACCGCAGGTTTTCTTCTCAATTTAACCTCCCTTCATTTTAAATAATGAGGCTCTCGCTTTGGCTTGTCAATATGGTTTATAATTTTAAGTAGCTGGCCTAACCTCGGTTATAAAATTTATGCCCAGCCTGCTTAATTGATTCAAAATTGGTTGATAAATTTGAGGGTGAACAGGAATGTGAACTCCAGTCAAATTTATTTTTTCTTCAACGACTAATTGGGTCGCGATGGCGGCTGGCAACCCAACCAACCGGGACATTGCTGAATCCCCATCGGGCTGACCAAATTCTACCAGAGTAGAAGAGATAACTTGCCTTTTATTTTTCTCGCTCTTATCTTCTAATTCAAATTTATGCTGCAAAATAACCATATCTCTTTCTTCGGGCAGGTATTGCATCTTAGCCATCATGCGCTGAGCTAATAAGGCCTGAGGGGCAAAAGTCGAAGAAGGAAGAGGTTCGGGCTGAAAGAAGCCTAGCCATTCTAAAGCTTGGTGAGCCCGCAAAATGGTTTCCTGTCCCCATTTTTTGATTGTCGCCTTCGATATTTTTTTATCATTTAAAAAGTTTTTACTGAATTCAAGAAAGGTTTCAACTGGCCAGTTTCTTTCCTCTCCTTGAAGAAGTCCATATTCTTTTATTATTTGCATCAAACCACACCAACCTGGATAACGAAGAGTACCTCTCAAGAGAGTCGAAACTTCGGGAAGATGATAAAGAGCTTGGTAAGGCAGGGAATCTCCATTGGGATACCCTTCCAGAACACCAAACTGGTCAATGGAGATGGGTTGACAATGAAAAAATAAGTCCTGACCTCTTACCTCCACTACCCTCCCCTGCCATAAATAATGAGCTTCCCGTTGGCAGGCTTGAAGAACACCTTGGGGACTCCAGGAAAACTTGTAGTTGAAGGGATTATTCCGAGCCTCGGGAGCTGGCAGACCACCACAATAAGACACAAAGGAAATTATTTTTTTTCCTTGGGCTTTAGCCTCATTTATAAAACGGACTGCTTCCATGTGATCAAGACCAGGATCCACACCAACCTCATTAAGGAATAAAAGCCCTTTTGATTTAGCCTCCTCATTAAGTTGTCTCATCGTCGCGCTGACATAAGAAGTTGTCACTAGATGCTTTTTCTCTTCTAAGCAGACCAGGGCAACCTGATCGTGAAAGATTCGGGGCAGAAGGCTTACCACCGCCTCTGTCCTTCTGACTTGCTGGCGAAGTGCTCCTGGCTCTCGAATATCGAGTTGAAGAGCTCTTCCTCGCGGGTGATTATCAATAATTCTCTGGGCCGCAGAAAGGTTTATGTCGGCCAAGGTAACGAAGAAAGGAGTTTCATCCAGGATATAGCGAACCAGCGGTCGAGCAACGAAACCTGCTCCTAGAACCAGAATTTCTTTCATTAGTATTTTTAAGACGTGATATTTCGGATAAACTTTTCCATGTACTTATAATCAGGAGTAAATTCACCCCGATATAGAATTACAGCCCTTTTTAGCGGAGCTGGCAGAGCTAATTTATTAAAAGGGACAGAGTAATCAGCCTGGGCCAAAGCCGAGATAAAAGGTTTCAGGACCAGGCTAAAGAAGACAGATGACTCGAGGGGGATTTCGGCGGGAAGGTTATCAATGGCTAATAAACTCACTCCTTCAGGATAAAACCCATCTTGATATTTCCTGGTCAAAGGATGATAGGTATAAACCGGATTATCAGGAGTAGTCACTCGATAAGTAATCTCTACGGCCCCTTCAATGTCGCATGAAATGTCAATTATAGCTTGCAGACGGGGTTCTTTTTCTGTTTCCCAATGGGAGGCGAGATTTTCTTTCGTAACAAAGCGAGGATACTTGGGACTCCAATAAATACAATTAACAATCATACTCAAATAAGGCAGGTAGTGATTGAAACAAGCCCGGTATTTTTGAGGATGTTGATAATAATCTTGGAGGTCAAAAGAATGAGAGGAATGGATCGGTTCGACCAAGTGTTCTTCTTTGAAAATGACTTTGTAAACACGATGAGCACTCCAGTTCCGGCTTTGATAAAAATCGCTTAATTTCTCAGGCTTTATCTCTTCCACTGGTAAAAGATCAAATATTTCTTGCGCCCCTTGGGAAACATGGCCATAACCTAAAAAACCACAAATAAAAGGCACTTCTGAGGGATGAAGACCATTTTGGTAGATTTCCTGACCCATTTTCTTTATCGCTTCTTTGGCCGCAACCAAACTCCCGTAGTGGCAAGCTTGTTTAATTTTAAGAAATGGCGTTTCCAATCCCTTAGCCAGCTTGATTTTTTGCCCATAGACCCAGAAGCCATCGAGCATGCCCGCTTGGCCGGCTTGAGTTCCGAAAAAGACAAGTCGCCGGCCTTGATCGTCAGTAATTTTCTCATAATCGATAAGAGTGCAATTGTTCTCAACTAAGGTCTTAAGCATCGGGCGATTATGAGCTTGACCTTTGGTTGTATGAGAAAAAAATGCATATACTTTTTGGTGCTCCAGAAGACGAACAGGAATTTCTTTTATCCCCATAATGATGGGACAGGAAGAAATGTCTTCAGTAACTACTGCCCCGACATTCTCATATTCTTGATCAGTAAAAACCCTAATTTGAGAAGGTTGAACGAAAATTTCTACGTCTTCACGATGAATAAGATCATGAACATGAGAAGGAACAAGAGGCGCTCGCTTTTCCCAGATGTTCTTATCCTCTCGACGGAGGCCAATTCTATTCCGCTTACCTGAATTCATTTGTCCTCCCTCATTGGTGAGGCATGATTATGCCATACTAATTTTATGAGGTCAACTTCCGCGAAGCACCCAAAATTGCCGATGAGATTTATGGTTAGCCTATTTTGTTTTTTTTTGCATCTTTCTATTGATATTTATTGACTTTTAGGGAAAATTCATTGCTTAACTTCTGAGCTTGACTTGTAGTCTGAGGAAAATGAGCTTTCAGGCGGCATTTCCTCTTGGCTAAAGTTTTCACCCATCGGGTGACTTGTTTTTTTATCAAAATCAACCTTTTACTAGGAAACTTCTTGTTTCAACCTCTATCCCAATTGGTAATCTTGGGTGAAGAAAACCTATTGACCTGCCCGGGCTAATCTTGAATAATAATTCATCATGATCAGGTTTTATAATACTCTCAGTGGACGACTGGAAGAATTCATTCCCCTTGAACCTGGCCAGGTCAAACTCTACACTTGCGGTCCGACAGTTTACGATTATGCCCACATCGGCAATTACCGGGCTTACGTTTTTGAGGACCTTCTCAAAAGATTCCTCTTGGCCAAGGGCTACCGCGTCACCCACGTCATGAATATCACTGACGTTGATGACAAGACAATTCGAGGAGCCCGGGAAAAGAATCTTTCTTTGGCCGAATATACCCAAATGTATATCGAGGCTTTTTTTGAAGACATTGACACTTTAAAAATTCTCCGCGCCGATTATTATCCGCGAGCTACCGAACATATCCCGGATATGGTCAAGATGATCAAAGGCCTGCTAGTTAAAGGCTTCGCCTATGAGAAGGATGGCTCCATCTATTTTGATGTTTCTAAGTTTCCTAAGTACGGCCAATTGTCAAAAATAAAAGTAAGCGAATTAAAGTCTGGTGTAAGAATTGATGCTGACGAGTACACCAAAGAAAATGTCCACGATTTTGCCCTCTGGAAGAAGCAAAAAGAAGGAGAACCTTTCTGGGAAACTGAACTAGGGCGTGGACGACCTGGTTGGCACATTGAATGTTCGGTGATGAGCTCTAAATATCTGGGAGAAACATTTGACATTCATTGTGGAGGAGTTGACAACATCTTTCCCCACCACGAAAACGAAATTGCTCAATCAGAAGCTTACACCGGTAAAAAATTTGTTAACTATTGGCTTCACTGTCACCATCTAATTGTTGATGGAGAAAAAATGTCTAAATCGAAGGGCAATTTCTACACTCTCCGAGATTTAATAAGCCAAGAAATTGATCCACTGGATTTAAGATATCTCCTGCTGACCACCCATTACCGCAAAATGCTCAATTTTACTTTTAATGGCCTCCGGCAAGCCCAAGCTACTCGCCG
>DQWD01000179.1 GCA_011042725.1 Candidatus Aminicenantota bacterium
CTATTAGATTGGAAAAAGGTTCTGATTAAAAAAAATAATTTAACCCTGGACTCTTATCCAGGGAGATAAA
Organism: Candidatus Aminicenantota bacterium; assembly: GCA_011042725.1. Taxonomy (GTDB): domain Bacteria; phylum Acidobacteriota; class Aminicenantia; order Aminicenantales; family Aminicenantaceae; genus JdFR-80. Next base: position 71 of record DQWD01000179.1, read on the forward strand.
TTCTTTTGGCGAAAATAATCCTTCAATTTATCAATAAGTAAATCGAACTTTGGGGACGGAATTCTTAATAAAAGCTGGATGCCTCTTACTCTTCGCTGCTGAGGATGAAAGGTTAGATTTGGGCCTACCCAATCGATCTTAGTTATCTTCGTTAGATAAGCCAAAAATGCCCGGCTTTCTCGGCCTAGTTGGGACATCGGCTTTCCCCAAAAAAACACTTGGATCAAGCGGAAAAAGGGTGGTAAATGCATCATTTGCCGAACGTCTAGCTCTTTTTTATAAAAGAACTCATAATCTCCCTCTTGAAAAGCCCTAAAAACATGGTGTTCAGGTAAGCTAGTTTGAATCCATAATTTACTTTCCGAAGTAGAAGAAAGAAATTGTTTGAGTTTATTCAAACTTTGATACATCTTTTCACCGGCATCAAACTCTGGTAATTCAAGAGCTATCTCGGGAAGAAGAGCAACGGCCATATCAACTGTTTCTTCGAGGGGTTGATGTAAAATCATTTCCGTTCCGATAAGGAAATCGATTTTCTTGTTGATGAATTTTCTCCGCATTCGATCTAGTTTTTTCTTGGAGATCATGCTCTCAGAACTAACTTCGCTAACCTTGGCTTGAGGAAATAATTTTTTTACTTCTTTAACTACCCGATCAATCCCATATTCCTTATATTTGACAAGCTGACGTTGACATTGTGGGCATTTTAAAGGCCCCGAGTACTCGACATGTCCGGAGGGGCAGCTTACTTTTTTCTTGCTGCCTGCTTTTTCAAGGACGGGTTTTCCACAATCAGGGCACTTAAGAAATTGATGACAGTTCGGACAAAAAAAATGAAAAGACCGCCCTAAACGATTAAAAAAAAGAAGACATTGTTGATTATCCTCCGCTGCCTGGTGAAGTTTCTCTTTTAATTTGGGTGAGAATAACTCTTTGGCTGAAATAAACTCATCAATGATGACCCGATGGTTAGCTTCCTTTTTAGCTGTCTCGGAAAAAACAAATCCTTTCTTCTGGCATCTTAAGTATGTTTCAACTCGAGGAACTGAACCACCAAACACAACTCCAGCCCCTTCTTCCTCTGCTCTTATCCAAGCTCCCTTCCGCGGATCGTAGCGCGGTTTTTCCATTTGATAATAAGAGGTAGCTGGTTCCTCCTCGACGATAATTAAAGCTAAACGAGGGCAAGGAAGAAACAAAGCCGAACGAGGCCCAACAATAATCCTCGCTCTCCCCTCCACTACTTCTTTCCAAGTTGACCAAATCTTCTTTGGAGTCAACTGGCTATGGAAAAATACAACTGCTTCTCCAAATCTATCTTGAAGTTGGGTCACTAACTTGGTCCCGTGAGAAATCTCGGGTACTAAGATAAGCACCTGATTTTCTTGGGACAATAGCCGCTCGATTAGCAACAAATAAATCTCTTGCCGCCACTCTACGGAGCCCCGGAGATAAAATTGCCGGGCCTTATTGCTTTTTATCTTTTCCATAATTTCCTGGAAAACAAAGCTGGCCGGATCACCGAAAAGAAAAGGAATACTGAGCTGGTGGCTCTCCTTGCTTTTTGGTTCGATTTTAGTAAATAGGGGATGACTTTTTCTGGCTAAAAATACTTCAACCAATCCCTTTTTTTTTAACCGAGAAACAACAGAGATCACATCAATCTCTTTTAACTTTCTGCGCAGATAGAACAAACTATAATCCTTATGCCTTATAAATTCTAATATTCTCTTTTCCTGGGCACTTAATTTTCTCGCCGGGATAGTAATTGACTCTTGCCCTTTTTCAGTTAGCTTTACTCTTTTCTGGTAAAGGTCACCCAGCGGGCGGGGAAAGGCCAATTCTAAAATCTCCCCCCAGGGAATTAAAAAATAATCAGCCAAGCGTTGCGAAAAAGAAAGGTAACGAGAAGAAAGGCAAAAATCAGAATAGGCTATTTCCTGGATATTTTTCACCCGACTCTCTATTACACCAGACTGCGTTGGCAATTTAACCACCACCCCCCTCAACTCTCTCTGGCGGAAAGGAACGACCACGGACATCCCCACCTTTATAAATTCCTGAATCTCGGATGGTACCCGATAAGTAAAAGTTTTGTATAAAGGAAGAGGAAGGGCTACTTGAGCATAAAGTTTCATTGACGATCTAAGAGCTTCATCACCTGCTGCATGTCCTCCCAAACCATTCTTTTTCTGGTTCGATCCCGTTCATTGCGAATCAAAAAAGCGGGGTGAAAAGTAGGCATTACGGGAATTCCTTGAAAATCATAAAACCTACCTCTTAATTTCATTATCCCCGTCTCTCCCGGGACGAAAAAATTAGCCGCTACTTTTCCTAAGGCAACAATTACTTTGGGTTTTATCAATTCTATTTGTTCCTGAAGATAAGGATAACAAGCCATTATTTCCTTTTTTTGGGGAGTCCTGTTATTGGGAGGGCGACATTTAACTACATTAGTTATATAAACTTCGTCTCGAGTAAAAGTCATTGCTTTTATAATCTTGGTTAAAAGCTCGCCGGCCTTCCCCACAAAAGGTCGGCCTTGAAGATCTTCTTCTCGACCAGGGGCTTCCCCTACAAACATCAATTCGGCCTGCCGATTTCCTTCGCCAGGCACAGCCTGATGACGGCTTTGATAGAGAGCACAACGCTGACAATTTTTAATTTTTTCTTCTAAATCCGAAAAACTGTTTCTCAAAGCCAAGAAAGAAGAACTTCCTCCAGCCATAAATTCTCCCCCAATCTCCTGGTAAAATTTTAAGTACTCTTTAATTGGAGGTGTTAACTTTTCTTTGCTCAATTATTTTTTCAATCCTATCCCAAATTAATCGACTTATTTCCTTCTTGCTTCTTTTAGGCAATTCTTCTTGCTTATGGTTAGAATAAAGCAAAATAACTTGATTGTAATCAGATTCAAAACCAATGTCTCTTCTTCCAATATCATTAGCCACTAAAAGGTCAAGGTTTTTCTTCGCTATTTTACGGCGAGCATTTTCAACTAAACTCTCTGATTCAGCAGCAAAGCCAACCAATATCTTATCCTGCTTAATTTTACCCAATCTTTCAAGGATATCGATTGTCGGTTTCAACTCTACTTGCAGAGTCTCCTGGTCTTTCTTTAACTTGTGTGGATGTTGTTTAGAAAACTCATAATCAACCACCGCCGCGGCGGCAATAACCACGTCCGCTTCCGGGAAGATTTTCTCGACTTCTCGAGCCATTTCTCGGGCAGAACCCACTTGAATAAAGTTAACGCCAGGAGGTGGTTGCAAAGAAGTGGGGCCAGAGACAAGAAAAACTTTTGCTCCCCTCCTCTCAGCTTCCGCCGCCAAGGCATAACCCATCTTCCCTGAGGAAGGATTGGAAAGATAGCGCACCGGATCCAGATACTCTCGAGTAGGACCAGCTGTCACTAGCACTTTTAATCCAGGCAATGATTCGGACTGCGCGATTATCTTTAAACACTCGTTAATAATCTGCTCAGGTGGAGCTAATTTCCCCCACCCTTGATCACCACAAGCTAAATCTCCTTGAGTGGGCTCGACAAAAACTACGCCCTTTTCCTTTAACCAGCTTATATTTCTCTGAACTTGGGGATGAAAATACATGGCTTCATTCATGGCTGGAGCTATGACAACCGGAACTTGAACCGCTAAGAAAAATGTACTGAGAAAATCATCAGCAATTCCCTGGGCAAATTTGCCGATGATGTTAGCTGTGGCCGGAGCCACCAGGAAAAGTGAAATTTCTTTGGCCAGTGAAATGTGTTCTATCCTTTCTTCTTGGGGAAGTGCAAACAAATCAACCAGCACTGGATGCCTAGACAAGGAGGCGAATAACTGAGGTGAGATCAATTTAGTGGCATTTTTTGACATGATAACCTGGACGTCCACTTTGTTTTTTTGAAAAAGCCGAATAATTTCAGCTGCTTTATACAAGCTTATGGAAGAAGTTACTCCCAGGGCAATTTTTTTTGGCTTCATTATCGCCACTTTCCTTTAAAAATTATCCATAAAGCTCTGAAGGATAGGCAAAATGTTTTTAGTTTGTTTCTCGAGAGAGCACCGGGTAGCCAAAATCACGGCTTTCAACTCGGTAACCGCGGATTTCAGGTCATCGTTAATAATTAAATAATCAAACTGGGCATAAAACCGGAGTTCTTTGCGCGCAGTCTCTAAACGTCTATGGAAAGACTCGACCGTCTCTCCTCGTCGAGAAAGTCTTTTCTTTAATTCTTCAAAAGAGGGAGGAAAAATAAAAATGAAGATACCTCTCTTCATTCTTTCTTTTATCTGTTGGGCCCCCTGGACATCTATATCGAGAATAACATCGGCTAGTGCCGCTTTCTTTTCGATTTCTCGCTTACTTGTCCCGTAATACTCACCATGGACCACTGCCCACTCTACGAACCGGTCTTCCTTTATCATTTTCTCAAACTCTTCATGACTGACGAAATAATAATCCTTCCCTTCAACTTCATTTGGGCGGCGGGAGCGGGTGGTATGAGACACAGAAAATTCTAGCCCATTCAGCTCCTTTCTAACTTTTCGCACCAGTGTAGACTTGCCTACCCCCGAAGGCCCACTAATGATAAATAATGATGTCTCTCTCATTTTTTTCTTTTCTTCAGTATATTCATTATTATATTCATTATATTACAAAGCCATTTTCGAGACTATGATAATTTTTTTCTGCCGACTAAATCTACATGGTTCGAGGGATAAAACTCATTCCACATTCTGGACTTGCTGGCGAAGATTTTCAACAGCATGTTTAATACTTAAACTCTCTTTAGTAATGGCAATATCCTGAGATTTGGAGCTGATAGTGTTAGCTTCTCGATAAAGTTCCTGGGCGATAAAATCAAGCTTCTTGCCTACCGGAAATTTATCAGGAGATGATATCAATTCTTTCAAATAATCGAGATGAAACTTTAACCTAGCTATTTCTTCGGTAAGATCATATTTTTGGACTATATAAGCAGTTTCTTCCACCAACTTATCTTCAGGAAGGGGCTCTTCCCGGCCTATTTCTTTAACTCGAGCCTCAAGACGCTGACGGATTAATTCAGGTTGCTTGTTTTTCAATTTTTCCAGCCGGGTAACTGCTTTTTGAATTTCTCTTGTGAGACGACGAATCTCTTTTCTTATCTCTCTTCCCTCCCTTTCTCTTTCCTTAATCACCTCTCCCAACACCTGCTCAAAGCACTTTTTCAAAAAAGCCATTTCTTCGGAAGAAAAAGTTTTTCGCTGAATGTTGAGGATAAAAGGTAGACTGATCAATCGATCAGCCGAAAGATAAATATCTTTCCCTAATCGCCCCGACAAATCTTCCATCGCCCCCATTATCTGTTGAGCCAAAGGGACATTTATTTTCACTTCCCAACTTTCCGGAGAAGAGAGTTCCAATTCGAGATTAACTTCTACTCTTCCTCGAAAAATTCTAGCCTGACAGATTGACCGGAAAGCACTCTCTAACTCACCAACATATTCACCGCGGTAAGACCAGTCAAAAAAACGATGATTAAGAGTCCTGACTGTAAATTTAAGAGAAAAAGATGGATGAGAAAACTTTTTCTCTGCAAACCCGGTCATACTTCTGATCAATTATTTTCCTCCTTGTTGGCCAAAAATTGAAGCTCATAAAGTTTACGATATACTCCATCTTGCTTGATCAACTCCTCATGAGTACCCACCTCGGCTATCTGCCCATTATCTAAAACTAAAATTCGGGAAGCTGTCCTTACTGTTGATAACCGATGGGCAATAACAATGGTTGTTCTATTCTTCATCACATTCTCAAGGGCTTTTTGGATCAAGTGTTCAGATTCGGAATCAAGATGCGAAGTAGCTTCATCAAGGATAAGAATAGGAGGATTCTTGAGTAAAGCCCGGGCGATGGCAATTCGCTGCCGTTGACCAATGGAAAGAAAGGCCCCTTTTTCTCCGATGGGCGTATCGTATCCTTGAGGTAATTTAGAAATAAATTCATGAGCCATTGCGGCTTTAGAAGCAGCAATAACTCTTTCTTGCGAGACATCTTCCAGCCCATAAGCAATATTATTCCGGACGGTATCGTTAAAAAGAATGATTTCCTGAGTGACCAACCCAATTTGAGCCCGGAGGGAAGAAATCGTCACTTCTTTAATATCTATCCCATCAATCAAGATTTGACCTAAGGTGGGATCATAGAAACGAGAGAGAAGATTAATAATGGTCGTTTTACCCGCGCCACTCAATCCCACTAAGGCCACCGTTTCAGCGGGGAAAACTTCAAAGGAAATGTCTTTAAGAATGGGCCGTGCTTGATCATAACTAAAAGAAACATTCTTAAAGCTAACATGGCCTTGAACTGGGGGCAAGGGATAAGCTTGAGGATGATCAACAATTTTATGCTGGGTGTGGAGCACTTCTTGGATTCGTTGGAAACTGGCGATCCCCTGTTGGATAACGGTGTTGGCCCGGCTTAATCTCTTTATGGGGGTGTAAGAATAGAAAATGGCCACTACGAAGGAGCCAAAATCCCCGGGACTAATATGCCCTTGAGCAATTCTGGTAGTTCCAACAAGAAGAATAAATGCTCCCACCAAGCCTCCTAAAAACTCCATAAAGGGTGAAGACATACTTCCTATCCAGGCTAACCGAAGGCCGGAGCGAAGATAATCAAAGGTGGCTTTAAAAAACTTTTTTAGTTCGAATTTTTCCATAGTGAAAGCTTTAACTATCTTGTGTCCAGTGATCGTCTCAAATAACAACTCGTAAATTCGGGCCATTTTTCGCTGATTATCCAAGCTGCTTTTTTTCAGCAATCGACTAAACACCATCAGAGGAATAACGGCTAAAGGAGCAATGATGAAGGAAGCCAGTGCCAACCGCCAGTCAGTAATAAAAATATAAATCAAAAGGGCAATGAGAACCAGAATCTCTTGGAAAAAATCAGCCAAACTACCCGAAGCTGCCTCTTGAAGTTTCTCGACATCATTGGTTAATCGCGACATTAACTCCCCAGTGGGGTGATGATCAAAATAATAAGAAGATTGATAAATTAGATGTTCATACAACTGGTTTCTTATCTTGCGAATAACTCTCAAACCAACTGCTTTCATAAAAAAAGAAGAAAAGAAAGTAAAGACACCCTTCCCCAAGATTACAATCACCAATAAAAGAGGAAGAAACCAGGTTAATTTCTCTTGATCAACATGAAACCAGTTGAATATCGCCTGCATCAAGCTGGTTTTTTTAAAAGGCTGACCAGGAGCGACCCGAAACATTTCGTCAATTATGGGCTGAACCAGATTAACAAAAACATAGGTAAAAAAAGCCACTAAAATCGACGAGAGAAAGGCCAGAGAAAGCTTCTTTTTCTCGCTAAGAGTAAGCTTAAGAAGGGCAAAAATTTCTTTCATTCCTTGGTTCCATGAGTGGTTGACCCTCCGAACCACTTAAGAGCTACTTCATAAGCATTCAAAGCTGATCCCCGCGTTAAATTATCAGCTACAATCCATAACCAGAAATGTTGAGGATATTCGGGCTCTTTTTTAACTTGCCCGATAAATATCTCATCTTTACCGGCCACCGTGATCGCTGACACTGGTTGAGAAGGTTTAGGCTTTTCTACCTGAAAATATGGTGACTCCTTAAAGATTCTCTCAATTTCTTCTATTTCCATTTCTTTGGTGACTTCAAAATAACTCATGATGGAATAAGTATGAAAAACTGGGGCTTGAATTAGGGAAATAAAGAGTGGCAGTTGAGGATTGCCAGTAACTCTTTTTAATTCCTGGACTATCCTCCTCTCCAATGGTGAAAAACCAAAATGATCCACCTCTTCCAGGCAGGAGATAAGATTAAAGGCCCATTGAGAAGGAAATGTTTTCTGGCGAGGCGTCTCAAAATTAAGCAAGGAAATACTTTGGTTGGCTAATTCGTTCATCCCCGACTCATCATACGCAGAAGCTGGTTGAAGGATAAAACTAACAACTTTATTGATGCTATTCCCCTGCGAGACCAGAGTAAGAATATGGGCTAGAAAAACGGTCACTGGGTGAGGATTGGCTACCAAATTAATCTCATCAGTGAGTAGATGGTCATTAATTCCAGCTACAATCAAGGGAACCCGGGGATTATCATTAAAGGTCTCATTGATATCGATTAACTTGCTGGTGAATCCTTTTACCTTGCGGGCAACCCGCGCATTTACTGCCGGTTTTGCAGCTAAAAAAACCAGGTCGAGCCCCTCTAGGTATCTCTCGTCTAAATGATGAATCACTTTCGGTTCGCCCGCAAAATCAGTTAATTTACTGTACTCCTCTTTGACATCGGGGTCATAGAACTCAATTGAGGTTAACGGAAATCGTTTTTGCTCGAGGACACTTTTTATTTCCTTTCCCCGCAAAGAATCTGTCCCTACTAAAGCGATACGAATTTTTTTCATGGGTGAAACTTGTCTCTATTTTATTACTTTTATTATTTGGAAACAGCTTTCTTCCGATAATTTTCCATAATCAGGTACATCTGATCTTTTAAAGCCAGTTTTCTCTTTTTCAGCTGTTTTTCTTTGAGCTCCTCTTCAGCCGTAAGGTACTCTTTTTTTATTAGTTCCTCCAGCTCCTTTTCCAACTGCTGATGCTCTTCATAAGATCGGCGAAATTCCTCGTTTTCCTCGAGAAGAAATTCTTTTAGCCGCTGCTCATCCATTCTCCTGACCTCCAGCTCAAAAGAATAACACAACCCATTGATGATTTCAATTTTTCTCCCGGCTTTCTCAGCAATGAGGCTTGGTCAGTTGGTCAAAATTTCACTAAATAATAAAATATTTTATCGAGCCACAAGAAGAGCCTTTTCAAATTTTTTTCCAAAAAAACTCTGCCTATTCAATGGCTACGATGAGTCAATATCAATTATTTTCCCGGGCCGCGCTCCTTACACCCCATAAAATCTGTGGCTGATATTATTTCCGGATAAATAGGATTTTCTCCAAAATTGAGGCCTCAATTGTTTGTCTAATTTTAACCAAAGAAAGTCAGATAAAACTAATCATGGGATTTCCAAAAACGGGGAAACTTCTGTTTTAATAAATGATTGACTTTGACCATTGAGAAATTTATAATTTTAAAGCCGATTAGGTTGAGCTCGACAGTTAGTGGCGAGGTAGCTCAGTCGGTAGAGCGAGAGACTGAAAATCTCTGCGTCGGCGGTTCGATTCCGTCCCTCGCCACTTCTTTTATTTTCAACTACTTACCAA
>DQWD01000122.1 GCA_011042725.1 Candidatus Aminicenantota bacterium
AGATCGAAAACTAATCGGGAAATAGTGAAAGGATTATTGACTTGGAATTGAGCTAATCTTATTTTCTTTATTCCCCATTTTCCGACGGCAAGATTCAAGGGCGGTCGATTTAAGTGAGTATTGTATAAATCGACCACGAGACGAAGCGGATTGTCAAGAGCAAAAACGAAAGGAAGGAATTGACCTTTGGTTTGAACTTGGATGATGAGAGAATTTCCTTCTTCTTTAAGGGATAAATTTTGAAGGGAGGCTAAACTATGGGTGTCCACTGAGCTAATCTTTTTATTAATTTCTTCGAGATTAAGCTGGCTATTTAGCTTAAGAAATTCGATTGTTGTTTTTTGCTGGTTATTAATGATGGTGTAGGGAACTTTCTGATTTAAATCGATGAAGAGCTTGAAATCTCCTTGGGAATTCTTTCTTAAGGCAATTTGGTTTATAATTCCTTGGGGGGATTCGAGTTTAGGAGGAGCTGGCACTGATTTAACTTGGGGAAGATTAACGATTAGAGTTGAAGGTAAAGTCTGGTCAAAAAAGGCCTTACTGATAGGCAGAGGAGAGTCAGCCGTAAGAATAACCTTAGTTGAAGTCAGGGCGGGGAGAACATCGATACTTTTTAGTTGAATACTGGGCTCGAGGTTATTATTTGATCCATAAAGAAGAGCGATGGTGAACAAAAGGGAAACAAGGAAGTAATATTTTTTCTTTTTCATACTTATCTCTCCTCAGGATTAATTTCTTTGGTTATGTCTTTTGGTCTCATGAGAGGTATTCCTCGCTCTTTTAATTTCCTGAAGACGACTTTGTTGGGGGTGATGGAAAGAACAAAGCCGTCAGCAAATTTGTCGCCGACTTTGACGTAATACGGAAATCCTTGAGGGCCGTTAATTATGGCGGTGAACCGGTTCTTAGCTTTTACAATGCCAATCAGAATGATGTCGTTGATGGACATGTCAATTGGTCCTCTAATTCCCGTTTTTGATTTTAATTCTCTTCCGGCCAGAAGATCGCGAAAGGGATCTCTTCGGCCTTCTGGATTATAGATGGGATTACCTTTAGTTACGTCGAGTTGTAATTTTTTGGGTTCTTGCTGGGCTGTTGTGGTTTGTTCTTGAGCAAGGAGAGAAGGCAATAAATTTCCCCCCCAGATAAAGAGGGAAAGGAGAAAAATTAAAGGAGTTGTGAGGAGACCAATTTTTTTGGCCATCATTTTTTCCTCCTTGCGGCCGGGGGTTTTTGAGGAGGAGGTTGTTCCCGGAAGATATAGGTTCTAGCTATAAAATTGGCGGAAATGGTGAGAGCTTCTGATTGTTCCCGAAGGGATTTGATAGCGAAGGAATTGATAGTGAAAAGTCGGGTAAAACGACTGAGACGGTCAAAGAATAAAGCTAAATTGTGATAATTTCCGGTGATTTCGATGGAGATAGGTTGTTCGGCAAAAAATTCTTGGGGAACTTCGCGTTGAGGGATAAATTTGATAATGTTTAAACGGGAATCATATGCGAGCTGTTGAATCCGTCTCAGGATGTTAAAGATTTCTTTTTTATCAGGGATTATAGTTTCTAGTTCTTTTAAGGTTGTATTTAGCTGAGCTAATTCTTTTTCTATTTGGTCTAATTGCTTCTTTTTAGCTTGGAGTCGGGCCACTTCTTGTTCTATTTTTATCCTTTCGGCTCTAATTTCTTGAATCTTTTGATTTCTGGGTTTGAAATAGAAAAGAAAGGCCACGATAAAAATAATAACCGCCAGAGCCAAATGTCCGTACCAAGGCCAATCTCTCATTTTTTCTCCCCTTGTTGGTTTTCTTCCCCCTGACTAGTCAATTCGGGAAGAGTATAGTTCAGAGTTAAAGAAAATTCTAGAAATTGATCTGATTGAACGCGCCGCTGGGTGGAGGAAATAAGCTCTACTTTTTCTAAATAAGGGCTTTGTTCAAGATTATAAATGAAGTCAGCAATTAGGTTGTTGGAAAGTGCTCTTCCTTTGACTTCGACAATTGTTCCGTTGAAATTTAAATCAGTCAACCATACCCAATCGGGGATGTTTTTACTTATTTCGTCCATAATTCTTACCGATCTATCTTGAACTGCTTTGAGAGAATTAATGAGAGTGATTTTTCTTTCTAAAAGGTTCTTTTGATCTTCCAACTCTTGAAGCTTTTTCTCAACATCCTTTAAAGCTTCCTTTTCTTGTTGAGCTGTCCTTAATAAATCTTGTTCACGAGATAAAGTGCTTTTTTGATGGAGAAAAAGAGCAACGCAAGCCAGGATAAGAAGCAGATAAATGAAAGGATAGTAGGCTATTCTTTTTCTTTCTTTTGATTCGGGGGGACCGACGGCAGGGGCCTCCCGAATTTCTTTCTTTTCGGGTTTTAATAAGTTAATCCTGATCATGGCTATTTCCCCATTTTCCTTGTTGCTAGGCCGGTGGCTATGGCGAAAGCCGGAGCCATATCTTCGGCATACATCGGATCAAGCTTTTTGTCATCATAGAAAATGCGGCGAAAAGGATTGAAAAGCTCGGTCTTTACGGCCAGTCGCTGTTCAAACTGAGCAACGAGATCGGACAATTTGGCTAGTCCCCCAGCGAGAAGGATGTTTTCTATTTTTTTCTCTTCTTTTTCGATAGCTTCATAAAAAGAAAATGTTTTTTCTATTTCGTCTAATAAGTTTTGGATATTACTGTGGAGAACGGTTTTTATTTGTTCTGGAGAGATGTCTTTAACGGGGAGATCTTTTAAAACCTTTTCGGCGTCTTCGATACTAATATTTAGGTCTTTACTTAAATTCTCCGTAATAAAGACTCCTCCCAGGGCTAAATCTCTAAATAATTGAGGCGCCCCCCGGGCGATAATGAGGACATTGGTAATGTTAGCTCCTAAATTAACAATAGCCACATTTTTTTGCTGGAAATATTCGGGATAATTAATTTCGAATGAATTCTGCAAAGCGAAAACATCTACTTCAATAGCTTCCAGGTTCTTTTTGGCTTGTAAAACGGTATTACTGTAATTAGAAATTTTATCTTTCTTGGCGGCCACAAGGAGAATGTCCAGCGTTTTTTGCTCTGTGGCTTCTGGTGGTTTAATGATTGCATAATCAACATTGGTTTCCTCATAAGGATAGGGGATATTATGTTTGGCTTCCCAGATAATTGACTCAGCTAATTCCTCAGTTTCCATCGAGGGGAGGGAAATTTTTTTGATGATAACCGAATTGCCAGAGATGGAAATAACTACATTTTTATTGGAGATTTTATTTTCATCAAAAACCAATTTGATCGTTTCGGCTACGGCCGCGGAATCAATGATTGTTCCTTCGACAATGGCATCGTGAGGCAAAACTTCATAGCCTATTTTTTTTACTTCATATAGATTTTCCCCTTCTCTTTTTTTCGGGCTTAATTCCACAGCTTTAATTGCATAGGAGCCAACATCTAACCCGACTAAGAGTTTGTCTTTCTTAAGACTTATCATTGTTCTTCCCTTTTTATGTAAGCTTAGAAGAGAGTTTAAATTTCTCTCTTAGTCTTTTTTCGACACTCTCCGGGACAAGACCAGTGAGACATCCCCCCAACATGCAGACTTCTTTAACTAGTCTTGAACTTAAAAAAGAATATTTGACATTAGGCATCATGAATAATGTTTCAATCTCTGGGTTTAATTTTCGGTTCATTAACGCCATTTGGAATTCATACTCGAAATCAGATATGGCTCGAAGACCTCGCATCACCACTCGAGCTTGATTTTGGTGAGCAAAATCAACCAGTAGGCCGTGAAAAGATTTAACTTCCACTCTTTTTTCGGCGGCGAAGATCTCTTTTATCATATCTACCCTTTCTTTAGTCGTAAAAAGGGGGGTTTTTTTGGGATTTTCTAAAACAGCGATCAAAATTTCTTCAAAAATTTTCAACCCCCGCATAATAATATCTACATGACCATTAGTAATTGGGTCAAAAGATCCCGGATATACTGCTTTTTTTTTCACCCGCCATCATTTGATTATTAATTTTTCTTCTTAGATATCAAAAAAAAAAATAAAAGTCAAATTAAAATTATAGATTATTGATAAAAAATATTAATTAATAATAGAAGTAAATAAATAATTATTGTTTCTTATTTTTTTTGACCAGCTTTTCCCTTGTGATAAAATAATTAAAAACAGAAGGCAACAATGAGGAGGGAAGTCGTTTTTCTAACTTTATTTTTTTTTGGGGCCTCTTCTTTAATTATTAGCCAGGGCCAAAAAATAGCTCCGACTCCTCCAGACAAATACACTTCTTTAAGATTAAAGATGGTTAAAGAGCAATTAGAGGCTAGAGGGATTAAAGATAAAGTTGTTTTAGAGGCCATGAAGAAAGTCCCTCGACATTTGTTTGTCGAGCAAAAATATTGGGGGGAAGCCTATAACGATTATCCTTTGCCGATTGATGAGGGCCAAACTATATCCCAGCCTTATATTGTGGCTTTAATGACCGAGTGCCTCCAGTTGGCAAGAGGGGATCGAGTTTTAGAAATTGGAACGGGCTCTGGGTATCAAGCTGCGGTTTTAGCCGAAATTACCGATCAAGTTTATTCTGTGGAAATAAGAAAGAATTTGGCCGAGAAGGCAAAAAAAACCCTCGCGCAGTTAGGTTATAATCAGGTTCAAGTGAAATGGGGAGATGGATACTATGGCTGGGAGGATCAAGCGCCTTATGATGCCATCATTGTTACTTGTGCCGCTAACCATGTTCCTCCTCCTCTTTTGAAACAGCTCAAGGAAGGCGGGAAATTAGTCATTCCCCTGGGTAGCACCCTTTATTTCCAGACTTTAACTCGAATCACCAAGACTTCTAGTCGGCCTAAGGTTGAACATATTTTAGGTGTCCGCTTTGTTCCGATGGTCGGTGAAATCAAGAAAAAACGCGGCCCCTAGATAACCTAAGCCACCCAAAACCCAAACTCCGTTGTACCCGAGAAAGAAAGCTAGAAAGATGGCCGCGACTGAATTTATTACCGAAGAAAAGGCATTAACTGCCCAAGCCCAAGGAAGAGAAGAAGGGGCCAGTTTTTTTAGCTGATGGATGGCCGTGGGAAAAGGGAAGCCCATCATTACCCCGAGAGGCAAAAGAGTTAGCCAAGCTAAGCTTAGCTTCACTCCCGACGAAAGGGTAATCCCCTGGGTAAAAAGAATTTTTAGCCAGAAAAAATAAGAGATTTCAAAAAAACCTAAAATGATCATAAATATTTTTTTGGCTTTTTTAGACCATTTTTTTTCCAGTCGATGAGAAAGGAGACTTCCTGCTCCTGAAAAAGTCAAAATAATAATTAAGATTGAGGCAAATGAATAGACGGGATGGTCCATGAAGAGAATGAATTTTTGGATGGCGGTAATCTCAACAAACATAAAAGACATTCCTATCAAATAGAAAAAAGCAAAGGTTTTGAAAAAACTAAAACTTGAATCTTTAGCTCGAAATTTCAAAAGTCGCCGGGGGAGAAGAATAAAAAAACTGGCCAAGATTAATACTTGAATGAGAACTACCGGAATCAAGCCCTCTGCTTGGAGAAAAGGTAACCACTTTTGGCCAAAGGCCTGATAAGTGGCCTTAAGTTTTGACCACTTGAAAAAGTTATAGAAAAAAGGGCGGTTGTCAGAGGGTGGGGTAATGTTGAACAAGTAGTCATGGATAAAACTCTCTTTCTCTTCGGAGATGAGGTGTTGGGTGTATTGGTAATAAATATTTTCGGGAAATTGATTATATTGATTAGCTTCTTCAGGCTTGATGCCTGGATAATAAACAAGATCGAAAAAATTTTGAGCGGCGAATTGTTTAAAAAATTTTATTTCCTGGAGGGAAATAGGGCTTTTCTTGATGAACAGGGAGAAGGTTCCCCAGGTTCGGAGAGAAAGGAGATGGTGGCTAGGTGATAAGCCTTTGTCCTTCAACACTTTTAGCCAGGTAGCCAGGGCTCGCAATTCTTGGCGAGGGGGAGGTAATAAGTAAAAATTTTGGATTATCCAGCCTTGAGGAGAAAGGAGATTAAATGCCTGGCGGAATGACTCTTGAGTATAGAGATAATTTTCTTGAAATCCATAGAGGCCGGTACTTGTGGCCCCAAAGACGTCGGTAAAAGGGAAGGCAATGATCTCAAAGTTGCTTCCGATTTTGCTTAGCCCGGCCCGAGGATTAGAAGTGAGAGCCTTGATTTGGGGTTGCCCGTAGAGATGACCGTAAAAATCCCCTAAATCAGTCTGGAGAATTTTAAGCAGCAAGGGATTACTCTCAATGGCCTTTATTTCCTTTGCCTGATGATAAACAGCTAAAAGGAGGTCTAAGCCTGCCCGGGGAGAAATTAATAAAACCTTGGGGCAGGAGATCAGGGAATAAACAAAAGAGGTCGGAAGATGGTCCAGAAAATTTAGAAGTTGCTCATCTTTGTCCGTGGGGGTGAAGGAGGTCAAGGCGGATATTTCTTGGCCATCGATAGCTATCCCCAATTGAGGAGGAAGCTCGTTTTCGTAGAAAAGATTAAGTCCTGGAGCATAGCGAATGGCTGGGGATTTGATTATATCCACTCGAGAAATGGCGTTCCATTTGGTGGTTAATATTGTTGCTTGTGGATATCTTAGAGCAAGGGAAAGAGGTTTGTACGGAGAGATTTTGAATTCACAAAACGAGGGTTGTCGCCAAAGCAGTACAACGCCCAAGATAAAGATAAAACCGGTGAGAATTTTAACCATTTTATGGTTTTTGGAAGCAAATAGAACCGAGGCCAGGAGGGGGAGGAGCATCAGAGAGGGGAAAATGCCTCGGTCTCCCCAGATAGAAAAAAGACCAAGAACCGAGACGACTCCCAGAGCTGCGCCGGTTAGATCAGCAAAATAAATCATTGATATTTGCCCTGGGAATTGACTTATAGTCAAAGAGACGACGGCCCCGGAAAAAAAGAAAGGGATGGCTAGAAGAAGAAAGAAAAAGGGAAAGAAAAAGAGTTTTTGAGGTGCCCATGATAGTTCAATCAGGTCGAAAGTTAGAGAATTGGTGATGAAAAAGCAGCTAAAAATAGCGAGGGAATAAAAAAGACAGAGCCAGCTTGGCCAGGAGGTTATTGTCAATTGTTTCTTTTGGCGGAGAAAGGTGATAAAGGTTCCGCTTGCGCCGTAGCCGAGAAAAGCCAGACTAACCACTAAAAAAGCAAAATGGTAGTTCCGGGTAATAGAAAAATACCGGGTCAGGCTTATTTCCAGAGCAAGGGTGGTCCCGGTGGTTAAGCTTATTCCGAGAAGTAAGGACAGGAGAGAACTTTTAGGCGAATTCATAGTTAACTAATAATTATTATACTCAGGAAAAGGATAGTAACCCAATAAGAAAATAAAGGGCTGGTCATAAATTTTTTCCGGGTTAGTTGAGAAGATGCTTAACGCCCATGGATAAAAGTTGCTTTTAGAAAGCTCTTATGTTAATTTTGGAAAAAGAAATGATTAATTTTGGGACTTCTGGGTGGCGGGGAATAATGGGGGAGGAATTCACTTTCCAGAATGTTCGGATTGTTGTCCAAGCTATCGCTAATTATCTCCAGCGAAAATTTGATGATGAGCAACTAGTGGTAGTGATCAATTATGACACTCGCTTTCTTTCGGAAAAGTTTGCTTTTGAAGCAGCTAAAATTTTATCTCACAATCGGATTCACGTTTTGTTTTCAGATCGAGATGCGCCCACTCAGGCCGAGGCTTATCAAATCATTAAGCACAAGGCTCATGGGGGAATAAACTTCACTGCTTCTTTCAATCCCCCCGAGTATAATGGCTTGAAGTATAATACTCATCAAGGAGCCCCTGCTTTACATAAAGAGACAGATGAAATCGAGAAAGAAATCTCGGCTTTAGTTAAAGGGTACTCGTTTTGCCCTTATTATCCAGATGAAGGTTACATTGAGAAAGTTGATTTGCGTCGTGATTATTTAAATTATATCCAAAAAAAAATCGATTTTGATTTAATTCGAAGTTCAGGCACAAGGATAGCAGTTGACTTATTGTACGGAACCAGCCGCGAATATTTAGATGAAATCTTGGAGGAAAACAGGATCCCGGTCGAAGAAATTCATGGGTATATTGATCCTTATTTTGGGGGGATTACACCTTCTTGTGTAGATGAGAACTTGCAGGAATTAAAGAATTTGGTGAAAGAAGGCCGCTTTGATTTGGGTCTGGCTACCGATGCTGATGGGGATCGTTTCGGAATTGTGGATGAAAAAGGACAATTTGTTCAACAAAACTTAGTTCTTGCCCTGATTTTGGACTATCTCCTGGAGAAAAAAAAGTGGCGGGGAGGTGTGGCCAGATCAGTAGCTACTACTCATCTCATCGATCGTATTGCCCGAAGCTATGATCTTCAAGTATATAAGACCCCCGTTGGGTTTAAATACATTGCGGATTTGTTTCTCCAAAAGAAAATAATTTTTGGCGGGGAAGAAAGTGCTTGTCTAACTATTAAGGATCATCTGCCTGAAAAAGATGGGATAATTGCGGGTTTATTGGTGGCTGAGATAGTGGCTTCCTCCCAAAAGCCCTTATCCGAACTAATTGACAATCTTTACCGCAAGTATGGCCAGCGGGTCTTTAAACAAGAAAGCCGCCCCCTTTCGGTGGAGATGAAGAATAAATTAGATCATTTAATTTCCAATCCCCCGCCGGAATTAGCCGGAAGAAAGGTCGAAAGTGTGGTCAGGATTGACGGGATCAAATTGGATTTTAAAGATGATGATTGGGTTTTGTTGCGCTTGTCTGGAACAGAGCCGCTGATAAGATGTTATGCGGAAGCAGGAGAAGAAGAGAAAGTTGAAAATCTAATTTCGGCAGCTTGGAAACTAATTTCCTGATTTGAGATGACTAAAAAAGATAGGGATCAGAAGACTTCCTGGAAAAGAAAGGTTGCTATCAGTTTCATTGTCTTTATTATCTTGGTCATTTTTGCCGCTTCTTTTTTAGGAAAAAGAGGTTGGTTGGAGGTTAGAAAAGCGCAGAAGAGAAAAGATAAGCTTCAGCAAGAAATTGAGCTGTTAGAGAAAAAGAGGGACCATCTCAGGGAAGAGGTTAGGCTCCTCAAGGAGTATCCAGAAGCTTATGAAGAGCAAGCCAGGAAAAAGTTATGGCTGATGAAGCCCGGGGAGAAAGTCGTAGTTGAAGGGGCTGGCTTGAAGGATAAGGGGATAAAGGAAAAAGCAGAGGGGCAAAAAAAATCTCACGACGAGAAAAAACAAAAATAGATAGTATAATTAATAATTAAATTTTAAAAGCATTAAAGGGGAAGTACCATAGCCTAT
>DQWD01000175.1 GCA_011042725.1 Candidatus Aminicenantota bacterium
CCTTAGGACAAGGAGAATGGTTCTCTCTGCAGCTTAGCCCTTCGGGCCACACATTCTGGGAATTACTTTCAGGGTTCGGAGTGGCTTTAATTGCTGTAACCTGGGCCTTCGATGGCTGGAATAATGTGAACTTTGTGGCTGGAGAAATCAAAAATCCAGGTCGAAATCTTCCCCTGGCTTTGGTCTTGGGAACTCTTGGCGTTACCACCCTTTATCTCCTGGTCAATCTTCTTTATTTTTACGCCTTGCCCTTGGAAAAGGTTGCGGGAGTAGTAAGAATTGGAGAGAAAGCTACCTCGGCTCTTTTTGGCGGGCCTTCCGGGGCCCTCATTAGTGTCTTAATCTTAATTTCTATTTTTGGGGCTTTAAATGGATCTGTCTTAGCTGGGGGACGGGTTTACTATGCTATGGCCAAGGATGGGCTTTTTTTCTCTTCAGCCGCCACCATTAATCGCCGGTTCCGCACTCCCAGTTTTGCCCTAGCCATCCAAGCTCTCTGGTCTTGCTTTCTGGTCATAATGGGTAAATTTGAACAGATCCTAACTTATGCTATGTTCGTAGCGATAATTTTTTGGATAGCGGCGGCCGCCGCCGTTTTCCGGCTCCGAAAAATTCGACCCGACCTGAAACGCCCCTACAAAACATGGGGTTATCCGGTTGTGCCCGGCCTGTTTATAATTGCCTCCCTAGGAATAATTCTCAACACTCTAATTCAAAAACCAACCGAAGCAGGGGCTGGGTTATTAGTTACTTTAACCGGCCTTCCCGTTTATTTTTACTGGAAAAAACGAGCTTCTTCTTCACCAAAATAAAGACTAGATTCATCTCCTCTAGAATAAATAGAGAGGACGTTGTCCTGGCGAAAGCTGAAGACACCAATTTTACTCCCGCCATCAATTAGCAGTCCCTTCAAGCAATGGTCAGGATAAAGATGTGTCAAAAACTATTAATTTTTATCCAAACCTATAGCTTGCCTCACGGAACATTTCCTAATCATCGCCGCCGGCTAGATACATCCCTCTTGATAAAAATAAAATTTCATTGAAATTTTTTCTCACCCTAAGCTCTTATCTCGGCCACAGACTTGAGGGGAAGATCTATTTTTTTCATTAAAAAACAAGTTTTAAAATTCTCAGTTTATTAAAGCTTTGATACTTTTTTTATAACATTTATTATAATATTTGTTATAATTTGTTTTTATTCAATAAATTTTTTCAAAACAGCAAGGTCAACAAGGAGCCAAAAATGAAGGAAACATTCTCTCGCAAAATTTATAATCAAGTCCCCAAAGCCAAGGAAAGAATTTCGCCCTACATCCGGCAAACTCCTCTCGATTATTCTTACTATCTGAGCCAGGAGACAGACAGCAATGTCTATTTAAAACTGGAAAACATCCAGCTTACTGGATCTTTCAAAATAAGAGGGGCTCTGAATAAGATTTTGGCTTTGGGAAATGAAGCCTTCCAGACAAAATTAATCACGGCTTCCTCAGGTAATCACGGAGCTGCCTTCGCCTGGTGCGTAAAACGTTTTTCCTTGGATGGCGAGATTTTTCTCCCGCGCACTGTTCCCCCGGCTAAGATTAAACATCTTCAATTACTTAAAATTCCCCTTAACCAGGTCGGGGACGATTGCGTCCAAGCTGAAGTAAAAGCTAAAGAAACAGCTCTCGAGAAAGGATATGTTTTTATTTCTCCCTACAATGACGAGGATATTATTGCTGGCCAAGGAACGGTGGGCTACGAGCTTGCCCAACAACTTCAGAGTTTGGACGTGGTCATCGTGCCAATAGGTGGAGGAGGACTTATTTCTGGAGTAGCTGCTTATTTAAAACACTATTTTCCTTCCATCACCATCATCGGCTGCCAACCGGAAAAGTCAGCCGTAATGTATCACTCTTTAAAAGCCGGGAAAATCCTCGAACTTCCCTCTGAACCCACCATCTCAGATGGCACAGCCGGAGGCATAGAGCCAGGTTCCATCACTTTTACCCTCTGCCAAGAGCTGGTGGACGAGGTGGTTCTCCTCCAGGAAGAAGAAATACTTCAAGCCATCAAATTGTTAATTGAACATCATCACCTCTTAGTCGAAGGAGCCGGGGCCTTAAGTGTAGCTACACTCTTAAAAAACAAAAATCGCTGGACGGGAAAATCGGTGGCTCTTATCTTAAGTGGAGCTCGCCTCTCCAGCGAAGCTCTCCAAAAAATCTATGCTTCTTAAGCAAAATATCGACAAGATTAAGAGAAAATTAAAAATAAATAATGAATAATGTTTAGCTAAGCCAGTTCGCTTCCCCCTTATTTCAATTAGCAAAGCATTTTTTCTAAAAAACCGCAAAGCCTAACTTTGGTTATTTTTTTGTTTGGTAAAATATTCGGCATACTCAACCCTATTTTATTTTCCTTTTCTTTGTCTAGGTGCCTGAATTTTTAGCCCTTAACGCCCTTGTCTATTTTCTCTTTAAGCTTGATTATTTCAACTCTAGGTCATAAATCAGTAGACAAAAAGGGAAATTGAATATAAATTAAAATGCGGAAAACGATTATCTCTTTTAAAATTAACTCATTAAATTAAAAATGACTCAAAAAAAAGATTCCAAAGAAAAGAAGAGAAAAGAGAAAAAGAGAGACGAGGCGGCCAATCCCCTGCCTTCCCCAATCGAGCAAAAACTAACCGAAATTAATAATCAAATCAAAAAAAATCTATGGGGCTTGGAACAGAATCGATTGAAGGTGGCTAAATTAATTGAGCTCTCTTTAGCCAAGATTGATCTTTTGAAAAAACTCTTTCAAGATCAACAAAAATTAGAAGAAGACCTTGAAAAGCAAAGAAAGACAAATTCTACCCTCGCTATCTCTTCCCAAGCCAAAAATAAACCGCAAAAAAAATTCCTTAATTATTTAAAAAACTGCGAAGAAAAATTAAAACAATTTAACTCCCTTCTGGCAACCCCAGCCTCAACCACCCCACCTCCAAGGCTCTCCACCCTCCAAGCAGCTAAAATTAAACCAACCCCCAAAAAAGACCAAAAAAAGAAAATTTTAATCATCGAAGACGAAGCAATCATTATCAAATCTGTTTCTTATTTTCTGGTTAATGCCGGCTTTGAAGTTCTCTTTGCCCTAAACCCCCAAGAAGGACTCCAAAAAGCTGAAGAAGAACAACCAAGTCTTATTCTCTTGGACATTGTCATGCCGGGCTTAAATGGTTATCAGGTTCTGGCCCAACTGAAAAAAAATAAATCTACGGCTCATATTCCCGTTATTATTTTGAGTGCTTTATCGCGAGAAAGCGATATTCTCGAAGGATTAGAACGAGGCGCCAATGATTATTTAACTAAGCCATTCTCTCCTGAGATCCTTCTCTCCAAAATAAAAAAAGTTCTCTCGGAACAAAATGACAACTCAAATCTACATCGTTCTTTATAGTCTCTTTTTTCTCTTTGGGTTTTCTATTTTCTTGTTTTCTTATATCTCCATCCGCCGATTAATAATCTCCCACCGAGAAAAAAGAAACCAAAATCTCCGTCAACTCATCGAATCCGCGATTTTAAAAATGCTAACGAGTGATTATCAAAATGATCACCAGTTAACCTTGAAAGAATATGTCCGCTACCCAGAAATTTTTACCGAAGTTCTCCTTGAGTTCTGGCAAACTCTATCTGGATCTTCTCGGCAACAGCTAAAAAATATATTTTCCACTTACCTAAAAGAAAAACACAAAAAAGACATCACTTCAAAACGGACAATCAAAAGAGCCAAAGCAGCCAAAGCTTTCGTCCTCTTTGCTGATGAAGATGAAGCAATCACTATCATGAACCTTCTCCAAGACAAACCACTAGTCAAAATGGCCGCTCTTACCGCTTTAACCTTAAATCCTCAGCCTCAAATCATGAAGATCATCTTCAAAGCTTTTATCCAAGAATCAAAAATTCCTCTCCGTTACTACTTTGATCTGTTCACAGCCATGGGAAAAACAATTGAACCTTATGTTAAAGACATTCTCCATCAACCTCTCCCTGAAGAAAAACTAAGCCTTCTCGTGGAGCTCATCGGCACCATTCCCCTAAATTTTCTTTATCCCGAGTTGATCCGTCTTTCTCTTCATCCCAGCAAGGAAATCCGCACGAAAACCGCCCGGACCTTAGGCAATTTATCATTACCACTGGAAGAGATTATTGAGACCTTGCTCTTAATGGCCGAGGATGAAGCTTGGGAAGTAAAAGCTCAAGCTTTGAAAAGCTTGGGAAAACTTCGAGTAAAAAAAGCCATTCCTCTTCTGGCCCAGGCTCTCTTTTCTCATTCTTGGTACTGTCGTTTAAACGGGGGGCACGCCTTAGTCCGCTTGGGTGAAGAAGGCCTCGAGATTCTTCAAAAAATAGCTCGCCAAAAAAAAGATCCCTATGCGGCCGATATGGCCAAGATGATTTTAGACGAAATTATGATTATGCAAGGATGACAAGATTAACATGAGCCTTGGTGATGTTATTTTTCGCCTTATTCAATGGATAATTCTTATCTATTTTTTTGCTCTCAACTCATCTTATCTTCTTTTTACTTTTCTATCTCTTCTTGGTCTTTTCCGCTATCGACAGCTTCTCTCCTACATTCCTTATAAAGAGATTCTTCATCTCCGCTCCTTAAAACCAATCTCCATTATCGTTCCCGCGTTTAACGAAGAAGAAACCATTGTTGAAAGTGTCCATTCCCTGTTGGCTTTAGAATATCCTAATTACGAAGTGATAGTAGTTAATGATGGCTCCACCGATAAAACTTTGGAAGCCCTAATTAGCCATTTTAAATTGCAAAAAACATCTCGAGTAATTCGCCGAATAATCAAAACTGCCCCGATAAAAGGCATTTACATTTCTCAGTCCTACCCAAAATTGGTCGTCGTCGACAAGGTTAACGGTCAAAAGGCAGATGCTCTAAATGCCGGCCTTAATGTAGCCCAGTATCCCCTTTTTTGTGCCATTGATTCTGATTCTTTACTTGACAAATATGCCCTTCTTAAAATCGTTCAACCCTTCTTGGAAGAACCCTTTAAAATGGTGGCTGCCGGGGGTATAATTCGCCTGAGCAACGGTTGCCAGATTGAATACGGTCAAGTTAAAAAGGTTGGATTCCCTGCTCGCCTTATTGCCCAACTGCAAACCATTGAATATCTTCGGGCTTTTTTGGGAGGACGCACTGGACTTTCAATGTTAAGAATTTTACTTATTATTTCTGGCGCATTTGGGCTCTTTCGCAAGAAAGAAGTTATGGCCATTCAAGGCTATCGCCAAGAGACGGTGGGGGAAGACATGGATTTAGTCGTGCGGCTCCAAAAATACTTACGGGAAAAAAGAATCCCCTATTTGATCCGGTTTATTCCTGACCCCATTTGTTGGACAGAAGCTCCAGAAAAACTCAAATCTCTAACTCGCCAGAGAAACCGCTGGCACCGAGGTCTCATCGAATCTCTCTTTTTCAATCGGCAAATGCTTTTTAATCCTAAATATGGCTCCCTCGGGCTTTTTGGAATGCCCTACTATGTTATTTTTGAAATGTTTGGTCCTTTTATTGAATTTTTGGGCTATCTTTTATTCCTTTTCTTTCTCCTTATTGGAGAGATAAACTCCCAGTTTGCGATTTTCTTCTTCATCTTGGCCATTATTTATGGCATCTTTATCTCCCTGTTTTCAATTCTCCTGGAGGAATACTCGGCCTACCACTTTCCCCGCTACAGGCACGTT
This sequence comes from Candidatus Aminicenantota bacterium, assembly GCA_011042725.1. Lineage (GTDB taxonomy): Bacteria > Acidobacteriota > Aminicenantia > Aminicenantales > Aminicenantaceae > JdFR-80. Next base: position 5,735 of record DQWD01000175.1, read on the forward strand.
CTAAGCCTGATGAAGGCTTCTTTTTTAGAAAATTTCGTTTTTCGTCAGTATCTGACCTTGGTAAGAGTCAAGGCCTTCTTTGACTTTCTCCAAGGGAAAAAAGAATGGGGAGAAATCCAGAGAATTGGATTCAAAGGTCGCCAAGGAAATGATAAATGATTAAAAGAAAACAAAAGATTAAAAAAATTTTCCTTATTCTTCTCCTTTTTCTGGGCAGCAGGGAAATAATTTTTACTGCTTCGGTATTCACCGATAAGAAAGAACTAGCTCGACAAGCCTTGGCCCGCAAAGATTACCCCCAAGTTGTCGCGATCTGCCAACAAGAGCTCAAAAAAAATCCGCAAGATTATGACTTCAACTTCCTCCTGGCTCAAGCTGAAGCATTTCAGGGCCATTGGGAGAGAGCTCAAGAAATAATCGACCAGCTATTGTCTCTCTACCCTCAGAATCTAGACCTTCTTCTTTTTCGTTCCCGATTATTGGGATGGAAAGGAGATTTTGACGCCGCTCGCCAAAGTTTTGAAAAAATCCTTACTTTTGACTCTAACAACATTGAAGCTCACCTGGGTCTAATGGATTTAGCTTGGTGGCAGCACCAAGAAGAACAAGCTCTTTGCATCGGCCAAAAAATTCTAGCCCTGAATCCTCAAGAGGCGCGGGTTTATTTTAGAATAGGGAAAATTTATTATCGGCAGGGCCGCTTTGACGAGGCGCGTCAATATTTCCAGCAAGCAATTAATTACGATCCGAACAATCAAGATTATCGTCAGTATCTGCAACTAACTCAGGCTCATTTCAAAGCTATCTATGAAATTCGCTACTCCCTAGAAATTATTTCTTTTGATGATCAAAGAACCCCCTACCAAACACATGATCTCACCCTCGAAATTGGCCTCCCCCAAAAAAAAGGCTCTCTTCTTGTTAGTGGCCAAAGAACCAGGCGATTTGCTCAAGACGATTCTAGAGCCGGAGCCGAGCTTTTCTATAGCTTTTCTCCCTCCACCTACACTAACTTAAGTTTCCAAATTGGGTCACCAGCTAATCTATTTCCTCAGTCCACTTTTCATATAGAAATATACCAATCTCTCCTTCGTCAAGGAGAAGTTTCTCTGGGTTTCCGTCAATATAATTTTAAATCTCAACATAATCGCATCTACACGGGGTCAGCGGGTCTTTATTGGGGGAAACTTTTTTCTTTTCTCCGCTGGTTTTACAACCCCATCGCCAACAATGCCAGTTGGGCTCTCTTGGGGCAAACAAGACTTTACTATTCCAACGAAAATTATCTTTTCGCCGGACTAGGCCAAGGAGCAAGGCCCTTTGAATTGGCTACGTTCGAAGACTTGCTCCCCCAAGAAAGCACACTCTTTTTTGGGGGAATCAACTGGATCTTCGCCCAACAATGGCATCTAAAGGGACAATTTACTTCCCGCCACGATAAAGGAAGCGCTAATAGATTTACAGTTTTTTTCAGTCTTGGGTACCGCTTCTAATAATAATTAATTAGTTAGGTTTTTTGCGGTCGCTGAAAAAGCCGAATGCTCTCCTCTTTAGTTAAAATCACAAAAGAATAAATAGCCAAGGCTGTGCCAAGAGGGATATTAAGGAGACTGAAAAAACTTAACACTAAAGTCAGGATACGGGCCCATTCCTGACGCTTGAGCAAGCCAAACCCAGCCACTAATTTAGGCAAAGCAAAGAGCAAGAAAAAACCACCACCAAATAAAGCAATCAATCTGAGAACTAGTGAGCCTTCGGCTTCAACATCCGGCAAAAAAGAAATACCAAAGAATAAAAGAAAAGAAACAAACCCCACCAATAATAAAAGGCCTCCCATACATATCCAGAGAATCCCTAGCAATTGAACGTGCCTGTCCATGATTATGCCTCCTCTTCTTCATAAGCCACGGCCGTGCCACTGGCGCTAACCATCAGCATCCCGCCGCCTTGACCAATTTGAATAGTCTCGTAATCGAGATCAACACCAATAACAGCATTAGCATTCAAAGCTCGGGCTTGCTCTTTCATCTCGTTGACAGCAATTTCTTTCGCCTGGCGTAATTCCTTTTCATAAGCGGCCGAACGTCCGCCGACGATATCCCGGATCCCAGCAAACAAATCTTTAAAGATATTTGCCCCCAAGATTGCCTCGCCCGTGACGAGACCCAAGTAACGAACAATTTTTTTCCCTTCAATGTGGGGAGTAGTTAAAACTAACATTTTTCCTCCTTTTTAAAAGCTTATAATTGTTAACTTTATATTACTAGGTAAAAGTAATAACCATTTCCTCTCTTTAAAAGGAAAGAACCGGGGCCATCTTTCTTCTGGCTTATTTTCTGGGCCCTTTCGCCAGGAGATTTTTTCTCCTTGATTCATTTGCTTTCTTCCCTTGCTACCCATTTTCTCCACTTTTTGTTGTCTCTTCTTCCTTTTTATACGTGGCTAAAATAGAAATTATTTTTTGGTCCATATCTCGAAAATGGGTTCCCTGCCAAAAAATCCGGGAACATTGAGGGCATATTGAAAATTCGCTTCCTTGCTCATAAACATAAGCTGGGACCAACTGCTTAACTGCTTCCCGGGAGACAGCCTTAAGCAATGTATTGCATTCCAAACAACGGGAATAAGGTGCTATCTTGGTTTTTAGGCCTAGTTCGGTCAAAACCTGTTTCACCTGTTCTGGCCAATAATCACTCTCGATGAATAACCTCCGCGATGGATTTACCTTCAAACTTAAACGATTATCCCGAGTCAGCAAAATTCTTCCTTCTTGATTGGCAATTCTTAGGAGATCATCATCTTTAATCCGGGAAAAATAAACGGTGTCAAAACCAAGAATTCTCAACCACTTGGCTAATTTTCCCAGCATGCAATCAACAGCAAACTTCGGAAGATTATCTTTTTTCACTGAATCTAATCAAAAACAATAATTAAAAACTAATGAATATAATTTTGTAATCATTAAACAAGAGTTCCCCCTTAGTTCTGACTAAAGGCCAAGAAATTTTATCCCTACTCCCGAGAAAAAAATAACCCCGCCGGCAAGAGCATGAACATATCTTTCCATAAATCCAAACTGGATAAACCTCATGCCTCTGGCACCCAAGAAAATTAAGGTCAACATAGTTAAAATAGTAGTAATGGAAAAGGTGGCCGCCACTATACCTACTCCCATCCAACTATGTTTCGCGGCTGGGTAGAGAAGAAGGGGAATCAAGGGTTCACAAGGACCAAACACAAAAATTATGAACAGGATCCAGGGAGTAAGCTTTTTTGTAGACTCATCATGAGGGTGAAGATGATCCCCTTCATGGGTATGGAAATGATCATGAGGCTGTCCATCTTGATGGAAATGAAGATGGCGATGCGGTTTATTTTTTAGGCCGCGCTGAATCCCCCAGATCATGTAAGCCAAGCCAAATCCGATAAGCAACCAAGCCGCAATACTTCCCCTCCACTCTTCGATTCCTTTTAAGGTAAAGATAGCCAGACCCAAAGCTAATCCTAACAAGCCCAGAAAAACTGAGCTCAA
>DQWD01000096.1 GCA_011042725.1 Candidatus Aminicenantota bacterium
AGGTCAGGCCACTGAAGCTGGTTGGACTACTATTGGGGGTAAAATTCCCGTTAACACCAGTGGCGGCCTTAAAGCTAAAGGGCATCCAGTGGGAGCAACTGGCGCGGCTCAAATTGTCGAGATTGTTAAACAATTAAGAGGCGAAGCCGGTGAGCGTCAAGTTGAGGGCGCTCGAATTGGCATGGCCCAGAATATGGGGGGTACCGGCGGCAGTAGCGTCGTCCATATTCTGGCCCGAGAGGATTAAGGAGGTTACAATGCCGACACCAGCAAAATATTGGCGAGAAATTCCTCAAAGATATCGCTTGGAAGCCAATAAATGTACCGCTTGCGGGAAGATTTATTTTCCCCCGCGCCAAGTCTGCGCTCTGTGCGGGGCTCGCAGCTTTGAATCCACTCGTTTAGCCGACAAGGGTAAACTTTTAACCTATACCATTATCCGTGTTCCACCTCATCAATTCACCGACTTGGCTCCTTACGCGGTGGGGATAGTCGAGCTGGAGGATGGAGTACGGTTAACGGCGCAAATCGTCGATTGTTCTTTTGATGAACTTCGGGTAGGCTTGCCAGTTAAGATCGAATTTCGCCGTATTTATGAGGAAGGCAAAGCAGGAATAATCTGCTATGGCTACAAATTTGTGCCCGAATGAGTCTTTTGGCTTAAATTTAGAGTTTAACTAAATTTCTTGATAAATTTAGTGAAAGAGGGAAGGATTATTTTCTTAAAGAAGATAAATAATCAAAAAAAGATAAAAATATCGCCTGACAGAAGAAGCTAATTTAGACCTGTTTTCTATGAAATTAAGGCTTTTTCTTTTTGCTTTCTTTTTTGGTTGTCCTCTGTTAGCCAAGATTAACCTTAAGAAATTGGTTTACAAGGAATTAGAAGCTGTTTTAAACTTATACTCCAAGAATGATTACCCCAAGCCGAAGCTTTTCCCTCAAATATATTGATTAGCAATGAATAAATTAATTATTTAGATGAATAAGGGGCTTCTAAATCAGTTGCGTTATTATAAGCTATTAAACGAATTATTTTATTGGTTTTTCTAGAAAGGAGTGGGTAATGTTTCGATTAAAAAGCCAAGTTGATCCCAAGAGTGAGGAATTTCGGCAAAATTATGACCACATGAAAAAATTGGTAGAAACATACCGGGAAAGATTAGCTAAAGTCCAAGAGGGAGGGCCACCTAAATACCGCGAATTACATAAATCGCGAGGTAAACTTTTAGTTCGGGAGCGCTTGGAGAAATTATTTGACCAGAATACTCCATTTTTGGAATTAAATCCTCTGGCGGCTTATGACATGTATAATAATGAGGCGCCCGGGGCTGGAATGGTGACTGGCATAGGCGTAATCCATGGGCGCGAAGTATTGGTGGTGGCTAATGATGCTACGGTCAAAGGCGGAACCTATTTCCCGATGACCATCAAGAAACATATTCGCGCCCAAGAAGTGGCTTTGGAAAATCGCCTGCCTTGTATTTATCTGGTTGACTCCGGGGGGATTTTTCTGCCTCACCAAGCCGGTACTTTTCCCGACAAAGAACATTTTGGCCGAATTTTTTACAACCAGGCCCGAATGTCAGCCTTAGGGATTCCCCAGATTTCGGTGGTCATGGGCTCATGTACCGCTGGAGGAGCCTATGTTCCAGCCATGAGTGATGAAACCGTGATTGTTCGCCAACAAGGAACAATTTTCATCGGAGGGCCACCTTTAGTTAAAGCAGCTACTGGCGTGGATGTAACCGATGAGGAACTGGGTGGGGCTGATGTCCATTGTCGAATTTCAGGCGTTTCCGACTATTATGCTTTAAATGATGAACATGCTCTCCAGATCGCGCGCAATATCGTGGAAACACTTGACCCGCCCACCAAATTTCTTCTGGACACCGCTCAGCCAGAAGATCCTTATTATGATCCAGAAGAGATGTACGGCATCATTCCCACTGATTTACGTAAGCCTTTTAATATCAAGGAAATAATTGCTCGCCTGGTGGATGGGAGTAGATTCCAGGAGTTTAAGGAACTCTACGGGCAAACTTTAGTCTGTGGTTTTGCTCGAATCATGGGCTATCCCGTGGGCATTCTGGCCAATAATGGGGTTCTTTTTTCCGAGAGCTCGCTTAAAGGCGCCCATTTTGTCACTCTTTGTGCTATGCGCAAGATTCCGATAATTTTTCTCCAAAATATCACGGGTTTTATCGTGGGCAAAGAGTATGAGCATGGCGGCATTGCTAAAGATGGAGCCAAGTTGGTTCATGCTGTGGCCAACGCGGCGGTGCCCAAGTTTACGGTTATTGTTGGTGGATCTTACGGAGCGGGAAATTACGCCATGTGTGGTCGGGCTTATGGGCCCCGGCTCCTCTGGATGTGGCCCAATGCTCGAATTAGTGTCATGGGGGGCGAACAGGCCGCCCATGTTTTAGTAACCGTCAAGAAGAAGAGACTAGCCGCCCAAGGCAAAGAAATGACCCTCGAAGAAGAACAAGAATTTATCCGTCCCATTCTCGAAAAGTATGAGCAAGAAGCCAATCCTTACTACAGTACTGCTCGCCTCTGGGACGATGGTATCCTTGACCCTTTAGAAACAAGAGAAGCGTTGGCTTTGGGAATAGCGATGAGTTTGAATGCCCCCATCCCTGATTATCAAATGGGCATTTTTAGGATGTAAAAATGAAGGCTAAAGATTACGCGGCAAAAAATTATCAAACAATAAAGGTAGTGAGGGAAGGTTTAATCCTAAAGATTAGCCTCAATCGTCCCCAAGTGCATAACGCCTTTAATATACGGATGATTGAGGAGCTTCTAGAAGTCTTCCGCCAGGCTCAGCTTGACTCCTTGGTCCGCTTAGTTATTTTCACGGGAGAGGGAAAATCTTTTTGTGCCGGAGCGGATTTAAATTGGATGCGGGAGATTATTAATTATTCTTTTGAGCAGAATCTTGCCGAGTCTTTGAGGATAGCTGAACTTCTGTATCAGATCTACATGTTGTCTAAACCGGTTATCGCTTTGGTTAATGGAGCGGCCATTGGGGGCGGAGTTGGCTTTGTCTCGGCTTGCGATATCATCTTGGCCTCCGAGAAAGCCAAGTTTGGCCTGAGCGAGGTCAAGATTGGGTTGGTGCCAGCAGCTATCTCGCCTTATGTTGTGCGGCGAATCGGTGAAGCGCAGGCGCGGCGTTATTTTCTAACCGGCGAGAGGGTCTCCGCGCAAAGAGCCTTGGAAATTGGGTTGGTCAATGAAGTTGTAACTCCTGAGAAATTACTAAGCCGGGGGGAGGAAGTAGCTTCGCTTCTCTTGTCTTCGGGTCCAGAAGCCTTGGCGCGCTGCAAGGAACTCCTAAGTCGGGTTCCCGGAATGGCCTGGGAAGAAGCCAAGCAATTTACCGCCCGGATGATTGCTAAATTACGGATTAGCCAAGAAGGACAAGAGGGGATGGCGGCGTTTTTAGAAAAAAGGGCGCCGCGATGGGTAAAAAATCCTTCTCCTGGAGAAGAATCCCCTGGTGAAGAAAATTAGGATGAATGAGGAAAAGATGATGAAGATAATTAAGGAGGATAAGGATGTTTCGTAAGGTCCTGGTTGCCAATCGAGGGGAGATTGCCCTGCGTGTCATTAGGGCTTGTCATGAACTAGGAATAGCTACGGTGGCGGTTTATTCAGATGCTGACCGAAGTGCCCTCCATGTCCAAGCCGCAACGGAAGCGGTGTATATCGGTGCTTCTCCTGCCTTGGAGAGCTATTTAAACATGGCGAGAATTATCGAAGTTGCCCAGGAAACGGGAGCCGAGGCTATTCATCCAGGCTATGGTTTTCTAGCCGAAAACCCAGAATTTGTCCGCCTTTGTGAAGAGAAGGGAGTGGTCTTCATTGGTCCCAACTCCAAAGCCATGGCTTTAGTGGGAGATAAAATTCGCTCCCGGGAGGTGGTAGAGAAAGTTGGTGTGCCAATTATTCCCGGGATGAAAGAATCTTTTGATCGCCTGGAAGATTATCTGGCCGCAGCGCAAAAAATTGGTTATCCAGTAATGATTAAAGCTTCGGCCGGCGGGGGTGGCAAGGGGATGCGCATTGTCTATCGGGAGGAAGATCTAATTCCTGGCCTCGAAGCCGGACGCCGCGAAGCTAAGGCGGCCTTTGGAGACGAGTCCGTTTATCTTGAAAAATACATCGAAGAGCCTCGCCATGTTGAATTTCAAGTTTTGGCTGATAATTGGGGAAATGTTATCCACCTTTTTGAACGCGAATGCTCTATTCAGCGTCGCCATCAGAAAATTATCGAAGAGACACCGTCGGTGGCAGTGGATGATAATCTCCGGTTAAAAATGGGAGAAGCAGCCAAAAAAGTAATGCAAACCGTGGGCTACAATAATGCCGGCACGGTCGAGTTTTTACTCGATAAGGATAAAAACTTTTATTTTCTTGAGGTTAACGCCCGGCTTCAGGTTGAGCACCCGGTAACCGAATTGACAACTGGAGTGGACCTTGTCCATCAGCAATTAAAGATTGCGGCCGGAGAAAAGCTAAGCCTTTCCCAAGAGCAAGTTTCTAAGCGAGGTCATGCTCTTGAGTGCCGGATTTATGCCGAAGATCCCGCTCATAACTTCCTTCCCTCATCGGGGCGGATTATTTGCTTGAGAGAACCTGCTGGCCCGGGAATCAGGTTGGATAGCGGTGTCTATGCGGGTTTTGAAGTGCCCATTTATTATGATCCCATCCTGGCTAAATTAATCACCTGGGGAGAAAGCAGAGAAATGGCCTGTTTTCGGATGAAAAAGGCCCTGGAGAATTACGTTGTCTTAGGTATTAAAACCACGATTCCTTTCCTGGCCGAAGTGGTCGAACATCCAGCGTTTCTCGAGGGGAAGATTTCCACCCACTTTATAGCCAGGTATTTTAATGATTGGCAACCGCCTGCTAAAAGCGAAGAAGGAAAGCGGCTGGCTTTGATTGGGGCTGTTTTGCAAGAAATAGAAAGGGGGAAGAAAAGGCAATTGCCGGGGGAGGCGGTTAAAGACAAATCTTATTCTCCATGGCAGAGTCTCAGTGCTTGGCGTTTGGGAAGGAGGTCGTGAATGATGAATTTTGAATTCGTGGTTGATGGGCAAACCTGCCTTCTTTCGGTAGAGAAACTGGCTAAAGGTTGGCAAATAAATATTGCTGGCGAGAAAGTAGTGGTGGATGATTGGTGGGTCTCGGAGCAGGAGATTTCGCTTATTATTGATGGCCGTTCATATGTTGTGGCTGTCGTGCCCCAGGAAGAGAGTTATCTCTGCTGGGTTCAAGGGGAAATTTGGTCGATTTCAAAACCGCAACAAGATGCTGAGTTCGGAGGGGTTGAGCAGGACTCCTCTCTGGAAGACAAATTGAAAATTAAAGCCCCGATGCCTGGCAAGGTGATCAAGTTGAACGTCCAAGAAGGAGACCCTGTCCGCGAAAATCAAACCTTGGCGGTGGTGGAAGCCATGAAGATGGAAAATGAAATCAAGTCCACTGTGGCTGGATTGGTTAAAAAAGTCTTAATCAAGGTTGGAGATTTAGTTGAGAACGATAAAGTTCTAATTGAATTGGGAATTGAGGACTAGCCAGGTTTATTCGGAATATTATTGCCTTTGACTAAATTGGGGGAGAATCTAGCAAGACAGCGGAAATTTTGAGCTAATTTAAAAATTTTTGGCTAATTTAAAAGAGCTTGATTTTATGATTAAGAACAGACCCAATTTAATCAGAAAAAATAAAATCCTTATTTTTCTTGCCGGAGCAACAGCATTAATCTTATTCTTATTTTTTTTGATTCAGCAGTTTACTAGTGAAGTTAATTGGAATCTGTTCGACTTTATAATTGCGAGCGGTCTTTTGTTTGGTGCCGGCTTAGCTTTGACTTTTTCGTATATTATTTATTGCCTGAGGGCAACTATTTTTTTGATAGTCGAGTTAAGTTAATGAATAATTATCTGCAGCATGAAATGGATGAACAGGAACTTGTCCGGCGGCTTCAACGAAAAGATGAGCAAGCCTTTCGAGAAGTGGTTCAACTATACAAAGACCGGATAGTTAATTTTCTTTGGCAACTCACCGGGGATTATGAGAAAGCTGTTGATCTGGCCCAAGAAACTTTTCTGCGTGTTTTTTTCAAGGCCTATCAATATCGCCCTATTGCTCCATTGATGTCTTGGATTTATGCAATTGCATCGAATTTGGCCAAAACGGAGTTAAAGAGAATGAAGAAGATGAACATCGTGTCATTTGAAGAAATCAAAAATTTTTTTATTGAGAAAGAACCAACTTATAATCCACCTGAAAAAGAGGAATTGATTAGATCTTTGCGAGAAGCCTTGAATCGCCTTTCTCCTCAATACCGGATTCCGGTCATCCTTAAAGATATTGAGGGCTTTTCTCAGGAAGAAATTGCCCAAATACTTCGCCTTCCTCTGGGGACAGTGAAAGCCCGTATTAGCCGGGGGCGGAGTCGATTGAAAAAAGAATTAGAAAAGATGAACTCCTTAGAGAAGGGTCAATCTTCAAGGGGAGAAAGAAAAAATGGATAACTTGAAATTATTGAAGGAGAATCTTCAAGTTAAGGCCCCTCCTGATTTTGAAGAGAAGGTGTGGCAACTTTACATGAGCAGAAAGAAGAAGCAAAAAATTAAGCGACTAACTTTTGTCTTTAGTGGTTCGGTAGCCACGGCGGTGGCGGCTATCTTGTTGGTTGTCTTTTTGATCATCCCTAGCCGGGAACCTTCTTCAGCTATTTCTGCTTCTGGCTCTGCTTCGGCGGCTACTTCTTCTAGAGTGACCTCTGAGCCTTCTGGCTGGACTAGGTCCTATGAAGGGGCCATTCCCATCACCGAACCAGTGCTTTATACCCAAGAATTTACCCCTGTATCTAACGAAAAGACCATATATATTCTGGAGCCGATCAATGATACCCCCGGACACCCAATAAAGTATTGAGGAGGATTAAAATGTCCTGGAAACCAAATTTAAACTACCAGCTTAAAGTTTATCCTTCCCTTTTTATTCTCATTTTGAGTTTTATCAGTAGTGGATTGTTTTTTCCTCAATCAGCCAAAGGGGAAGACGTTGGGACTTTGGTGAAAAAGGTGGCTCCCTCAGTCGTTCGGGTTGAGGCCGTGAATGCCACTCGCAAGATTGCTACCGGGGTGGTTATTGAAGATGACCTGGTTTTGACCACGGCTTTGATTTCTCCCGGCGAAGAAAAGATATTTATCATTAATACTAAAGGTGAGCGAAAAAAGGGAAAATTGGTTGGTTTTGACCCGATTTCAAATTTGGCTTTAATTAAAGCCAAATTGGACCTGCCGGCGATAAAAATAGGCCAAGCAAAGAAATTAGCTCCCGGGGACTGGATTGGGGTTGTTTGTCTTTCACCTGAGAATGCACCAGCAGTAACCCAAGGAATAGTCAGCTCGGTAGCCGAGGATCGGGTCCGCCTCAATGTTTGGGTTCTTCCTGGCTCCAGTGGGAGTCCGGTTATTGATAATAAAGGGAAAATGGTGGGAGTTCTAAGAGGAATATATTTTGATGAGCAACCGGTTGTCTTTGAAGTTAAAGAGAAAGAGTTAGCTGGTTCTGGACTTGTTGTCTCGCGGGCTCAGACTCCCTCCTCAGGAATGGCCATGGCTGTCCCGGTGGAAGTTGTGCTTCAAGTGGTCAGAGAGATCAAGGAAAAGGGCGGCGTTTCACGGGGCTGGCTTGGAGTTTTAATTGTTGAGAATAAGAACGGAGAGGTGGAAATATTCGAAGTGGAAAAAGATTCCCCGGCTGAATTGGCCGGGTTGGAGGAAGGCGATATTATTCTGGAAGTGGAAGGAAAGAAAGTAAGTTCCACCCAACAACTATCAACTATTATCCAAAAGCGTAAACCAGGAGAGATTATCAAGGTTAGGATTCGGCATCGAGGGCAAGAAAAGGAGCTAGATGTTCGTTTAGGTGAGTATCCAGAACAGGATTTTCGGCGGGAGTCGGAAAGAAAACTTAGGACCTGGTTCCCTGATTATTTTCGGTCTTTTCCTCCCTCGAGGTGGCCGTGGCAGTGGTCAAGTCGCCGTTATATTGGTCTTTATCTTCAAGAATTGAATCGAGAGCTCTCAGCTCATTTTGGAGTTAAGGAAGGTCGGGGGCTCCTTGTTAGTCGAGTTGAAAAAGATAGCCCGGCGGAGAAGGCGGGTTTAGAAGTTGGAGATGTGATTGTCAGGGCTGAGGGCCGGCGGGTTGAGACAATCGAAGAATTAAGCCAAATTATTCAAAACAAAGAAAAAGGAGACATTGTTGAATTGGAATTTTTACGAGACAAGAAAAACAAGAAAGTGGAAGTGGAAGTAGCCGAGGAACGGGGGAGTTTTGATTCTTGGTTTAACTTAAATGTGAACCCTCGTTTTCGGGAGCGGATTATCCGTTGGGGAGACCAAGCGCGTCGAGTCAGCCAGGAAGAATTGGCTAATTGGCGCAAGAAAATAGAAGAGATAAATCGCCGAGCCGAAAACAACTTTGTTGAGTTAACAAAAAAGTTGAGAGAGCTAACCAAGGAAGGCTGGGGCAATCCATCGTTAGTTCAGATGTGGAAATTCCGGGGATTGAGGGTTTGATCGGCTCCCATCATTAGTCTAGGGAAGGCTTTAGGGTGAAGGGCCTTCCCTTTTTATTTATTTGTTATTAGTTATGGACATTTATGATGGATTATTTTACCTAAATAATTCATCATAATGGCTGCTTTCCTTTATAACATATTGGTATATATAATTTTAGATCAAAAAAGAATAGGAAAAAGAATAGAAACCTCCTCGGAAAGATTGCCACTATTTATTTATATTTCTAGTTGGTTGGTTAGTTAGCCTGATCTATTCCTAAATTATAAAAGATAAAAGAATTTGGTTTAAATCCTTTATAAATCCTTTAAAAAAAGAAGAAACTGTTTGAGGCGGGCAGATCCACCTAGAAAAATTAGGTAAATATGTATTATGTCCCCAGTTTTTTCCCCCAGTTTTTTGTTTGGTCTAATCTTTCATAGCTATTTCTTCGGAATGAGTATCGGCCATGATTAGTAAATTACCCCCCTGGTTTTTGATTCTAACATGTTATTTACCAGTACGTTATGAGGAGAAACTGCTTTTTTATGAAGTATTCAGGTTAGTTATTTAGTAAGTTATTTCTTAGTTTGCTCCTGGCGGAGCCATTTCCGGGTGAAATATTCAATTTCTTCCGGAGATAAATGGTGTTTTCCC
>DQWD01000085.1 GCA_011042725.1 Candidatus Aminicenantota bacterium
AAGGCGAAAGATAATTATCCTTCTTTTAAGTAATCTCCATATTGTTTAATTGCCATTAGTTACTAACCAATTAAATTATTAAGCCCAATACGTTTCTTTCTTGGTTTGCTCAACCCAGGCAAGAAATCTATTTCCCTCCCTGGAATGATTGATTTTTCTCTTTGTTTTTGGCCCTTTTTTTTCCTCCAATTACACAAAGAGCTCCCTCTTTTCAAGGAGCTCTTTAGGTTAAATAAAGTAGTAAGTTCAGGAAAGAAAATTCTTGATTATTTCTTTTTTAAAATGGGCATTCCTGTGCGCTCGGTTTCAATCACTTGATAGCCCTGCGGGACTTCATCTAGAGCACCAGGCCGAACATCCCGGGCGAAATAATAAATTCTTTGGGTTCGGCCGCCTTTCAAATTAACATCTTTGTAGTGGAGATAATAAGTAACTCCTTTTGAATTGGTAAAAGCATAAGCCATGGTTAAAACCTCCAATTTAAATTTTAAAGCTAAAACTTATTCCCAACCAAGCACTTGCTGTTGAATAAGTTTCTTGGCTGAGAGAAAGATTGAAGAAAAGATAGTCAAGAAATTTACTCCTGGTCCAAGCTCGGTTGGCCAACAATTTAACAGGCTGAAAAAAATAAAAGCCAATTTTGACTACCACTTTCAAATTGCCAACCAAGAAATATTGTCTCATTATTATCCTTCTTCCGCCAAATCACGAAGGGGTTACCCGCCTTCAACCAGGAGTTATGTCTCGTTTTTATCGGAAAATTTATCTGTTGTCAAGAGGAAAAAATTATTGTTCAAGATATTTAACTCTTTAGCTGGGAAATAATATTTTTTTAAAAAATTTTAAATTTTTTCTTTACTTTTTAATTTTTTTCCCTATAATTTAAATTGGCTCTCTTGGGCGGGCTGGAGAGAGCTCCCACCTTTTGGTTCCCATCATCAACCCCCCTTTTGCTGACAACAGCCCGCACCTTAAACCTTAAATCATTATTTAGGGGAAATAATTCGAGTTTAATTATAGCTTCAATTTAAACCATAATATCAATTCAAATAATCAAAACGCTTCCATCTCCCTCAATTAGGCGACCAATCTCCCAAGCTTTCTCCCCCTCCCCCCTTAATATTTGAATAGCTGACTCCGCCACTTCGGGAGAAACAATCAGAGCCAATCCTATGCCCATATTGAAGGTTCGAAACATTTCTTTCTTCTCTATATTTCCTCTCTTTTGAACAGAAGAAAATATTTCCGGAACTAGCCAGCTCTGTTCTCTTATTTCAATGGTCACTCCTCGAGGGACCACTCGTGGCAAATTATCGATTAGTCCCCCCCCAGTTATATGAGCCATGGCTTTAATGGGGACTCGATTGAGAAGTTTAAGAACCAAAGGGGTATAAATCCGGGTTGGTGTTAATAGTTCCTCCCCAAGAGAAGACCGCAACTCATCGGGAGAAAATAGACGCCGAACTAAGGAATAGCCATTGCTATGCAGCCCCGAAGAAGCCAAGCCAATTACCACATCTCCGGGAGAACAAAGGTGACCATCAATAATTTTGGAGCGCTCGACTATGCCCACACAAAAGCCGGCCACATCAAATTTTTCTCGTTCATACAGGCCAGGCAACTCCGCGGTCTCTCCTCCAATTAAAGCACACTCGGCTATCTGACATCCTTTTACCACGCCCCGGATAAAATCTTCCAGTTTGGCCGGATCAAGCTTTCCGGTCGCTATATAATCTAGAAAAAACAAAGGTTTAGCCCCACAGACGACGACATCGTCTACACACATGGCCACTAAATCCAGGCCAATGGTGTCATATTTACCAAGAAGTTCAGCCAGGAGAAGCTTGGTTCCCACCCCGTCAGTTGAGGCCACGAGGACAGGATCTGTAAAAGAATACTCTTGGAGGCTAAATAATCCCCCAAAACCCCCAATTTCGGTTAAAACTCCGGGTTGATAAGTCGTTTTAATTAGAGGAACAATCTTTTGAATAAATTTATCAGCAGCCTCAATATCGACTCCCGCTTCCTTATAAGTTTTAACACCCATGGCTAATCTATTACCAGCTTTAGTAGGTGAAGTCAATCTGGCAATGTTAATTAATAATTTTCCCCCGAATTGCCTTCCCAAATGATTTAATCAATATTCTTCCTCAGACTATTTTCCGGGCTGAAAGATTTCCCTCTTCAGAGTAAAACCATCAATCATTTTTTCTCGAGGAGTCACTCCAATTCCCGGTCCCTGAGGAACCCTAATCATTCCTTCCTCATCAAGAGTAATTTCCGGGTCAATAATATCCTCGGCATAATAACGCCGGCTAGCTGAAAGGTCGTGAGGTAATTTAAAATTGGGAAGGCTAGCCAAATGAAGATTGTGGGCCCGGCCAATACCTGATTCCAGCATACCTCCACACCAGACTGGAATTCCTTGGTGTTGGCAGTAATCGTGAATTTTGCGGGCCTCCACTATTCCTCCCACTCTTCCTACTTTAATATTGATTACTCGACAGCTTCCCATTTCGACGGCGCTGCGAGTGGACAGGAATCCAATGATACTCTCATCCAAGCAAAGATCAGTGGACATTTTGCTTTGTAAAAGAGAATGGTCCCACAAGTCAAAAGGGGGAAAAGGTTGTTCCACCAATAATAAATTAAATTCATCGAGCTGTAAAAGATGCTCCATATGGGCCCGATCATAAGCTCCATTGGCGTCAACTTGCAGTTTTAAATTCGGGAAGTGTTTTCTCATTTCCTGACAGATGTTGATATCCCACCCTGGTTTTATCTTTAACTTGACTCTTTGATACCCCTGTTTTCTAAAATCTTCGACCCGGTGCACAAGGTCGCTCACTGAATCCTGAATCCCAACACTTACCCCAGCCGGAATTTTCGGGTAAATTCCTCCATACAACTGAGACAAAGATAAATTCATCTTCTTGGCTTTTAAATCCCACAGGGCTAATTCTAGTCCCGCTCGAGCCATGGGATGCCCCCGGTATCTACTAGCTGCTTGGGCAAATTTTTCCGGCTCTTCCAGTTTTTGTTCAAAAAGAAGGGGAATAAAAAAATCTCGTAGAACATGCCAAGCCGTGGTTACTGTTTCATAACTGTAAAGAGGAGCTTGAGAGGCAACTACTTCTCCATAGCCAATTATTCCCTCGCTGAAGACCTTGGCCAGAATAAATTCCTTTTCTTTTTCCCTCCCCAGACTCGTCTCAAAATAGTGGACATAGGACATTTTCAGAAGGCAAAGTTCAATTCTTTCTATAGACATCTTAGTTTCCCATCTCCATTTTTTTTTCGCGGTATAACCGTTTATAGACCTCAATTACCTGCGAAGCCATGGCTTCGGCCGAAAATTTTTGGTGGACAACTTCGTATCCCCTTTGCCCCATTTGAGCTGCTCTTTGGCGATCGGCATACATACTCATAATGGCTTCAGCCAAAGCGGCGGGGTTACGGGCCGGCACAAGAATTCCTGTCTTCCCATGGATGACCACATCGGGGATGCCTCCAACTCGGGTGGCCACCACCGGAAGGCGAGTGGCCATGGCTTCTAGGAGACTACTCCCCAATCCCTCCATATGCGAAGAAAGCACAAAAAGATCTAAAGAAGCTAAAATACGAGGAATGTCTTCTCTAAAACCAAGAAAAAAAACTGCGTCTTCCAGATTAAAATTTTTGACCTGTTGAGTAAGATTTAATTTCAGAGGCCCTTCGCCAACAATGATTAAGCGTACTTTGGGTAGTTTATCCTTAAGCAGGCTCATGGCCTCTATCAAATATTTATGCCCCTTATGATCAGCCAAATGGGCTACAATTCCCACCACATAATCCTCGGGAGTAAAGTTCAATTCCCGGCGGAGAGCATTCTTTTCTTTATTGTTTTCATAAGGAGTAAAATCTATTCCATCGGGAACCACTTGAATTTTTTCTTTACCTATTCCTCCCTTCACCAGGACATCCCGTACTCCAGTCGAAACGGCAATAAAAACATCAATATTTTTCTGGTACTTCCACCGAGAAAGGAAATTACCATGCAAAGGAAAATCCACTCGGCGAGTGAGTACTCGCAAGGGAATTTTAGCCAAGCGAGCGGCCACAGCGCCCAACATCACCGCATGGGCGTCATGATAATGGATAAGCTGACATTTTTTTCTCTTCAAAATCACGGCTAATCGAGTCGCAGCCCATAGATCCACTTCGCCTCTCATCCGTAAAGTAATGACCGGCACTCCTTCTTCCTGAGCTCTAAGAGCTAAAGGACTATTCGGTTGAGCTATTAGAAAACAAGGATAATTTTGCTTGCGGAGAAGCTGACAAAGCAAAAGAGATTGTCGTTGTCCCCCCCGCCATCCTTTGCCGGCATCAATTTGGAAAAGGCTCAATTCGCTCTCCTTTTTTCCAAATTTCTTTAAGCTTGGCATAACGAATAAAAACCATATAACTGTTAACCACAGAGATGACTAAACCAGCGAATCCATCGCGAAATCCTGCTTGGAGGAAATAGGTCTTCAAGAAACGACCAAGAGGAAGAACCAGCAAATGATACCACCGGCATTTTTTTTGGCGAGCATAAAGTTCCTTGGCCGCCAACCCAGTATAAAGATTGATCCGATTTAGATGATCAGCCAGACAATCATAAGTAAAATGATAAAGATGCCCGTTGAGCTTACTAACCGGGCCATCAATTTCAAGCGCCTCATGCACATATTCTCCTACCCATCGGGCTTGTTGGCGGCGAAAAAGCCTGATTTTCCGGTCTGGATACCAACCGCTGTGGCGAATCCACCGACCCAAATAAAAGACTAGCCGGGGGACAGAAAAAGCTGCTACCGAGGGCTCTTGGGAAGCCTTTTTTAGCTCGAGCAATTCTTCTTGGAGTTGTGGTGACAATCTTTCGTCAGCATCAATCGAGAATATCCAGGGGAACCGGGCATGGTTATTAGCAAAATTCTTCTGGTCTGAATAGTTAGTCCAGGGACGTTTCCAGATCCGGGCTTTGTATTTCTCAGCTATCTTAAGCGTTCCATCCTGACTCTCGGCATCAACTACAACAATCTCATCCGCAATATCTTTAATACTTTGTAAACAGGGTTCCAATCTTTTTTCTTCATTCTTAGTAATGATGACAAATGAAATTTTCATCAATTTTAGTCTATCATATTTTCCTCAAGCAGTCATTGGCTGAAACGAGGGAGACGGATGTTCTTCTTCTCTAGGCTTATCCCCATGGCTTTCTCCAATTTTGCCCAGGCAATTTCATAATCAACGATGGACTTTAACTCTTGGGAGCGGGCAGCTGCCAGTTCTGATTGATACTGAAAAACGAAAAAGTTAGTCGTCAGACCCAACTGAAGTTTTCTTTCTTCCGCCTTCAATCTTTTTTCGGCCCATTCCCGAGCTGTCCGAAAGGCTTCCACCTTCTTGGCGGCTGATTTAATCTCCCGGACGGCATTTTTGACTTCTAGCCTTATTTGCCGTTCCAGCTCTTTAAGAGCTAATTGACTTTTTTCTAACTCTAAGCGATTACGCACATATTCGGCCCTCGTCAACACATTACTTAGAGGCAGCGATAACGTTAGAGACACTGCCCAATTCTTATACTTCAAGTTAAAGGCGTCTTTTAAAGAGTCACTGGCACTTCCTTTTTCTTTACCGACAATGATCCCCAAGAAGGGATTGTCATTAAGATAGAGGAGACGATCCCCCGAAACTCCCGGACTCCAATAGGAAATATTAAGATCAAGGCCAGGTAAAAGTTGATTACGAGCAAAGGAAAAATTGAGCCGATTGGATTCAATTAACTTTTGCTGCGACTGCAACTCGGGTCGTTTGAGAAGGGCCTGTTGGATAGCTTCCTCCAAGGGTATTTCTTGCGGTTCAAACCGGGGCCGGTCTTTGGGTTTCAAGCACGGCGGCAGCTTATCTTCTTCGGGCAAATTAAGGATATCCCGTAAGGCATCTTCCCTCTGCGCAACCAGGGCTTCAGCTTGCAGTAATTCTGCTTCTCTTTGGGCTACGGTGGCTTGGGCATTGAGCACCTCTATTGGAGCTATTTTCCCCAACTTGGCCTCTTTTTGGGTCTTTTCCAGACTGGCCTGGGCCAACTTCAGCGAATCTAGTTTGACCTGATAATCCTCCTCGGCATACACCAGATTCCAATAAACCTCCTCCACTTTGTAGATTGTTTCCAGCAAGACAGCTTTAAACTGCTTCTCAGAAATATCCAGATTATTTTGCGCAATAATAATTTCTTTGCGGCTTATCTTATAACCAAAACCCCGAAGAAGAGGCTGGGTGAAGTCCACCTGAAGAGTGCTTCCATAACGAGGGTTGATTAGTTGGAAAGCCTGATTAGTACTACTTCGATAGCTATTAAGGCTAAGCGTGAAATTTCCTCCTGTGGGTATTTTTTGTCTTACGGCAATTGAATATTGATTTAAATCGGACTTGATGGTTTCTGCCCCCTGGATCCACCAATAGGATGGTTCCTCAGTGTTCCGCGAACCAAAACTTAAATCAAACTGGGGCAAGAACATTTCTCGAGCCTGAACAAGCTGGGCTTCAGCAATTTCAGGATTGTAAACTTCGATAGCTAGTTGCAGGTTATTTTCCAGAGCATGTCGGATACAATCATCTAGACTCAAAAGCAATGTCTGTCTCTCTTGGGCCAGTCCCTCCCCGCAAATTATTAAGGACAAAATAATTATAAGGGGCACCAACTTAATTTTTTTCGCCATTTTCTACCTCCTTGGCCAAATCTATAGTCAGATTAAATCACTCCTCTAATTTTTGCGAACCTTTGGAAGCTGGGGAGCCATTTGCTATTCTCGACCAGCAATTAGCTTCTAGAGTTGCTTTTCTGACTCCGCTATCTATTTCCTTAGCAACCCGGTCGACCAGCCTCTTTCTTTTACTTTCATCTTCTTTCATTATGTTTATACGAAGACCAAAGTTTCAAGTTTAAAATGATGGTGATTAATAACAATTATCTCTTCCTGTTTTTCTTACTCCCTCAATCATATCCACAATGACTAAATAGTGACCGAGCATTTTGTCTTGATCTCCTTTAAATAAAGTAAGAAAACAAATTGCTGGATTCTCCTCCCTGGGAAAATTTAAAATTGGTCTTCTTTTCCTATTCTTCGCTCCGCGTAATCCTCCAATGAATGTTTATTTTTCCCTCAATCACTCAATCTTTGACCTCTAGCTTTTAATTACACCAAAATAGCAAAGTCATCTCAACACCAATAAAGTTTCTATCACCATGTATTATGGACTCAACTCCTCATCTCCCATCCTTTTAGAGCCAACATGCCCGTCTTGCTTCTAGAGCTATTTTTTACTCTTGACAGGCACTCAAAATTTTCTTTATAGTCATCCCACATGGAGTTTAAATCGCCGCTTAGATTGTTAGCCCTTTTCATTATCGCTCTTTTCTTTAGCCTCCTTCCGCTTTGTTTATTACAAGCCCCAAGAATGACTTTTACCCATCATTTTTTCCGACTTGAGCTAGTAAGCTGGGTTTTCCTGGCCGCATTACTTTTCCTAGGGTTCTCTGGCTATTATCTTCTTCTTGGTCGATTCTATACCACCATTTATGCTATTTCTCCCGCTCAAGCCGCAACAGCTGAGCTTCTATCTTTCTCCATTTTTCTTTTAGCTCCTCTTGGCCTCCTTAGCTTGAGGCATTATCTTACCGCTCCTGACCTTTATGGGCGGCTAAAACTTTTTTTAATCTTTCTTCTCGCTAGTTCAATCTGGATTAAAGTCGCTTTCCTCCACCAGTTAGAAAAGCAAAAACCTTACTTTACCCGCTCCATCTCCCAAATGTGGAGCAACTTTACCCCTAAGAAAAAAATTGCCGTTTTATTTCTCGGAGCCTTCCTTATCTATAATCTTGGCTCTTTAACCTTTATCTCCCAAGGCCTAGTCTTTTCGGGGGACGAGCCGCATTATCTCCTCATGAGCCATAGCCTTCTCCTTGACGGAGACCTCAACCTGAAAAACAACTATAACCAACATGATTATCGTCTTTACATGCGGCCTTACGTAACCATTGACCCCCACCTTGCTCCTAAGACCCAGGGCAAATATTCTTTTCACTCCCCAGGGATTTCTTTTCTTGTCCTTCCCTTTTATGCTCTGGGCTACTTCGGAGGCGGTTTTTTTCTTCCTTTCTTGACGCGCCTGGGAATGACCATCTGGGCGGCTTTTCTCGGAATTCAACTCTTTCTTTTTCTCATTAAGTTAAAATTCCAAGAAAAAACGGCCTTGCTGGCCTGGACTCTTTTTAGCTTCACCTCTCCCCTCTTTTTTTATTCTTTCCACCTTTATCCGGAAATACCCGCCGCGGCCATCTCCTTTTATGTCTTTCGAAAAATATATTTTCTGGGTCGCCATTCTTTAAAATTCTTCTTTTTTCTCGGCTTGTTAACAGTCAGTCTCATCTGGTTCCATAGCTTGAAATATCTTTTCATCATGGCCCCCCTCTTTCTCTATGCCAGTTGGAAAATAATCAGAAATAGTCAGAGTCTCCAACCATGGCTAACCTTTTGCTTAGGTTGGACAACGATGCTCAGTGGGTATTTTCTTTTTCAACAGCAGCTTTATAACTCCTTATCCCTGTCGGCTATTTCATGGCGGGGGGCAGTGTCAATCAATGAATCTCTAAAATACGTATTATTCCTTATCAAATGCATTCCTTTTCCTTACCGGTGGGAAACCCTCCTCGGCTACTTCCTTGACCAGCGAGATGGCCTTTTGCTTTACTCACCTATTTTCTTTTTTGCTCTTTTAGGGTTTATCGGCCTGATTAAAAATAATTTTCGTTTTCTCCTTCTCCTTTTGTTTGTTTCCGCTCCTTATTACCTCGTTTCTGCCTGGTTAACGCAACGAACTGGCTATGCCCCTCAAGCTCGGCCCTTAGTGGCTGTCCTCTGGAGTTTCGGCCTGGGGTTGGCCTTTTATCTCCATCGACCTCCCCCAAAAATCATCTCCTCTATTTTCAAAGTTTGTGTTTTTTTGAGCTTTCTTTTTCCTCTCCTTCAGCTCAAATTTCCTCATTCTCTTTATCAACTTACCACT
>DQWD01000199.1 GCA_011042725.1 Candidatus Aminicenantota bacterium
ACTATGTCTATCCTGATGCCTCGATGAATGTTTTTGTTCCCAATCCCAATGACTATGCCCTGAATGAAATTCTCAATCCTCGCGTGCTGAGATTAGGAGTGCGCTTCCAATTCTAAGCCAGAAATAGTCCTAGAGTCGAAACGAAAGCCCCTTCCGCCACTCCGGCGGAAGGGGCTTTTTTTTTCCCTTAATTGGTGATAAAATACTGATGTCAAGTGAGAAAACTTAGGCTGATTACCTTGGGCTAAATGAAATGGAAAAAGTAGGATTAGAGACTAGAAGGAAAGGCCAGACTCAGGGGAGCTGGTGAATGGAGGTTTGAGATGAAAAGATTTTTATCGATAACTGCCTTATGCTTGTTTTCGGTAAGTTTATTAGCTTTCTCTGGTTTCGCTCAAGACTATAAAGGAAAGGGCAGAGTGGTTGGCTATGTTTATGATGAGCAAGGAAATCCTTTAGAAGGAGTTACTGTTAAGCTTTTTTCTCACCGGGCTCAAGGTGGTTTTGAAGTTAAAACTGATGGTGAGGGAAAGTGGGTGGCTGCTTGGATCAGGGGTGGCGGTTGGGATGTGGATTTTGAGAAAATTGGCTATGCTCCTAAGAAAATATTCATTCAGGTTAAAGAATATGGACGTAACCCCGAAGTTAAAGTTAATTTGAAGAAAGTTGAAGGTTTAGTGATTACTGATGAGTTAAAGGAATTATTGACCGAAGGCAATAATCTCTATAACCAAGGCCAGTACCAAGAGGCCATTAGTATTTACCAAAAAATACTTGGGCAATTTCCAGATGCTTATGTAATCAACAAAAATATCGGTAACGCTTATTTTCAACTGGAAGATTATGATCAGGCCGAAGAATACTACAAAAAAGTTTTAGAAAAGGATCCCAACAACAATGAGGCCAAGATGTTAATCGGCAATTGCTATGTGAATCGAGGGGAAAACGAGAAAGCCTTGGAATGGTATAACCAGATTTCTTTTGACGATATTGACGACCCCATCGTGCTGTACAATATTGGAACTAATTATTATAACCTTGGCAAATATGATGATGCCCTGCGGTATTACAAAAAGGCGGTGGAAATTCAACCGGATTTTCTTGATGGACTTTACCAGCTCGGGCTGGCCTATCTAACTACCCAACGCTACCAAGAATCTATCGTTGCTTTTGAAAAATATTTGCAGCAGGATTCAGAATCAGGTCGAGCTGAACAAGTGAAGAATTTTTTAACTTTTCTGAAAACGAAAATAAAGTAAGCTGAGAGCTAACTCATTCAATTTGTTAATATGCATTTAAGGAGAAGGAGGTCTTTTCTCTTTAAACCTATCTCTCTTCTTCTGCTCCAAGCAATTTTAATTTTGATTGTCATCACTCCGGGGTTTGGTGCGGTCAAAAAAATAAACGTTTTGCTGGTGACCATCGATACCTTACGGGCTGATCACTTGGGTGTTTACAGTGGTAAGACTGGCCTTACCCCTGAAATCGATGAGTGGGCTCAGAAAGCAGTTGTTTTTAAGCGAGCTTTTGCCCAAGCAACGACTACTCTTCCCGCCCATGCCAGCATTCTCCTGGGAGTAACTCCTCTTTACCATGGTGTCCATGAAAATGGAACATTTTATATCCAAGATGAATTATTAACTCTGGCTGAACATCTCCAACAGCATGGCTGGAAGACAGGAGCATTTGTTGGAGCTTATCCATTGGATTCTCGTTTTGGTTTAGATCAAGGCTTCGCCGTTTATGATGATGAGTATGGAAGCCAGAATTTTGATAACCATGATTACGTGGAAAGAAGGGCCGAGGTAGTGGTTGACAAAGCTCTTTCTTGGCTGGCCAAGGCCAATGAGCCTTGGTTTCTGTGGATTCATTGCTATGATCCCCATCAACCCTATGAACCTCCGGCTCCGTTCAGCCACAAATTTCCCTCTTCACCTTATGCCGGAGAAGTAGCTTATGTCAGTTACCAATTGGGGAGATTGTTTTCTTGGCTCAATAGATCGGGTTTCACTGATGACACAATCGTCATTTTAACCGGGGACCACGGGGAAGGTTTAGGGGACCATGGCGAGCGAACTCACGGTTATTTTGCTTATAACAGCACGTTGTGGATTCCTTTAATTATTTATGCTCCTGGTGTGAAACCACATCAGGTGGAAAGCTTTGTGTCTCATCAAGATATATTTCCTACTGTGTGTGATCTATTGGAGCTTCCCATCCCGGCCGATGTTCAAGGCAAGTCATTAAAAACAGGCTTAAAGGGACGAAAAATTAAGGAAAGCATTATTTATTTTGAAAGTCTTTATCCTTACTATAGCCGGGGTTGGGCCCCTCTCAGGGGACTGATTATAGATCATCAGAAATATATCGATTCTCCTATTCCCGAGCTTTACGATCTTAATAACGATTTTCACGAAGAAAAGAACATCATTACCGCTTCGCGGTGGACGGACTTAAGAAAAAAACTGGAGGATTACAAGAGAAAGAATTCGAGTTCCTTGGCTGAAGGAGCGGAATTTAAGAAAAAAGATCCTGAGGTTTCTCGTCGGTTGCGGAGCTTGGGTTATCTGGCCCAAGGAAGTTCTCCTCCTTCAATTAACTTTTCGGCCGCCAATGATGTAAAAACCATGCTTCCTTTTGAAAATCGAATTGAGGAAGCTTGGCAGATGGCTAATAAAGGACAGATAGAGGAAGCCATAAGCATTTTAAATCAAGTCAGGAAAGCCAAACCCGAATTAGATGCGACTTATACTCGCTTGTCTTTACTCTATAAAAAACAAGGTCAGTTGGAAGAGGCCTTGAGAGTCTTGGAACAAGGGAGAGAAGCTTTACCTTTAAGTTATGAAATTTTTTCTAATTATGTCAGCCTTCTTCTTGATTTAAGGCGTTACCAAGAGGTAGTTCAAGTGATTAACTCCTCATCTTTACGGCAGAGTAAGTCTGACCCCGAACTGTGGAATTATTTGGGAGTGGCTTATGGCCATCTTGGAGAATTCGAGTCAGCAGTCAAAGCTTATGACTTAGCCCTTAGTCTTGACTCTGATTATCCGGTGGCTGCTGCTAACCGGGGGGTGGCTGCTACTTTTTTGTATCGCCAGACAGGAAAAGAAGAATGGTTTGATTTAGCCCATGATAGTTTTGATCTGGCTATTAAGGCCGATAAAAATTTTGTCACGGCCTATAATGGTCTGGCCTTTCTTTATCATTTAGCTGGCGATAGGCAAAGGGCCATCGAGGCTTGGGAAAAAGCAGTAGGAATTAATCCTGATTTTGGACCAGCCCTCTACAATCTAGGTTTGGCTTATCTTCAACAAGGACAGAAAGACAAAGCTTTAAGTTGGTTTTTAAACTATAAAGAAAAATTCTTTGATTCTCTTCGCCAGGAAGAGAAAAATAAGTTAGAAGAATTAATTAATCAATGTCAATCAAAAAAATAATTAGCCAGGGATGGGTTATCCTTTTTTTGGGGATTTTAGGGATTAACTTTATTAATTGTACGCCGAAGCGAGCGGTCACCCTCGATGTGGAAAGCCAAGAGTTTTACGAGTATGCAAGGTTGATCATGACCAGGGAAGAAAAAGCCATCTTTAATCATTTGCCGGATAAGGAAGCCCGACAGGAATTCATCAGAGATTTTTGGGCCAAAAGGGATCCGGACCCGGAGACCGAGGAAAATGAATACCAAGAAGAATTCTTCCGGAGAATTGAGTATGCCAATGAGCGTTTTAATGAAGGCACCCCGGGTTGGAAAACCGATCGAGGCCGGATATATATCTATCTTGGCCCCCCCGATAAAATTGACTACACCATGCTCCATGGTAATCCGGAGGTAAAAGGGGCCATCATGTGGTGGATTTATTATCGCTATGGAGTGGGCATTCTTTTTGTGGACAAAGACGGATATGGTCGCTTTACCTTTGACCCTTACAGCGGAGTGTATGGCGATTTGTTTGACGCCATCGAAATGGCTAAATTGGGAGCCAATTTTATGGAAGGGAGACAAGAGAAAAAATTTGTTGATTTTAGGTTAAATTACAATTCTCAACAGGGACTTGTGGTGATCACCATAGATCCCAAAGCGATAACTTTTCGCCAGAACGGAGAAGGCCGGTTGGAAGCTGATTTCCAGTTTACTTTCTATATTTATCCAGAGAAAAACACCATCAAGGAAACCAAAGAGGAACAAAGGAAGTTGACTGTTAGTGAACAAGAACTGGCCAAAATGAAAGAAATCAGCTTTAGATTTGATTTTCAACTTAACCCCGGGAAGTATTATTTTGACGTAGTTATTAGGGGAGAACCTGATAAGTGGAAAACTCGAAAGATTTTTGAGGTTAATATAAAATAATTTTGGTCATCATTTATGAATTGCCTTTTTGCTGAGGACAAGAATTTTAGAAAATCAGAAATTAAGGAGCGATGATGAAGAGCCGGAAAATTTGGCGATTGGTTTTAATCGTGACCATGGTTAGCCTGGTCGTTATTAATAACTTGGCTTTTAGCCCCAAAATAAAGGAGAAGGATTTACCGAAAAAATATCAAGACTTTCTTGATTTAGTTGCTTATATCATCTTGCCTGAAGAAAAAGAAGTTTTTCTTCAATTGACCACTAACCGGGATCGTGATTTATTCATCGAATCATTCTGGAAACAGCGTGATCCTACCCCTGGCACTCCCCAAAACGAGTTTAAAGAAGAGCATATCCGTCGTTTCAATTATGCCAATAAGTTTTTTAAAAGGAATTCTCCCCGGGCAGGGTGGAAAACAGATATGGGGCGATTTTATATCATTTTGGGACCACCGACGAGCATCGAGCGATTTGAAGGGACCTTGGGGATTTACCCTACACAGGTCTGGTATTATTACGGGGATCCGGCGAAAGGATTGCCCACTCATTTTGCCCTGGTCTTTTTCCAAAGAGGGGGGGCAGGTGAGTATCGTCTTTATGATCCTCTTTCTGATGGACCAGGAGCCTTGTTGGTCAATTCCCATGGCATTGCTCCCGAAGATTATGAAACCTTTTATGAAAAAATTCGGGAATTGGCTCCCACTTTAGCTGATGTCTCTTTGACCCGGATACCTGG
This sequence comes from Candidatus Aminicenantota bacterium, assembly GCA_011042725.1. Taxonomy (GTDB): domain Bacteria; phylum Acidobacteriota; class Aminicenantia; order Aminicenantales; family Aminicenantaceae; genus JdFR-80. Next base: position 5,085 of record DQWD01000199.1, read on the forward strand.
AGATTTTCCTTATAATTACCAACCGTCGCCTCGAAATACCATTTTATTGGCTGACATTCTAAAATCACCCAAAAAAAACATTAACCCCAGTTACGCCACTCATTTCTTGGAGTACAAAGGATTGGTTAGTACCGAGTATATGACCAATTACGTCGAAAGTATCGGGGCTGTGGCCGTGATTGATGATCCGATTATGGGTGTTCCTTTTGTTCATTTTTCTGTCTCCCCAAAGAAAATTTCGCTTGATTATTATGAGCCCAAGGATCAATATTTTTGCAATTTCACCCTTAATGCTAGCCTTCGTCAAGGGGATAAAATTCTTCTCCAATATCAGAGGAATTTCCCTTTTTATTTTGATCCTGAGCAACTTCCCCGGATCAGAGGAAATGGGTTGGCCATCGAAGATTCTTTTCCTGGGATTGAGGGGCAATATAAGTTAATGGTTTTACTCCAGAACTCTATTGGCAAGGAATTTTGTGTTTATGAAGAAAATATCGTTATCCCCCCGTCTTCCTCTTCGCCTCGGCTAAGCCCCCCGCTTCTGGCGTATAAAACTCAAACTTACGAGCAGGAGATTCATATTCCCTTTAAAATTTTACAAGAAAAATACATCATCGACCCCGCCAATACTTTCTCCGCGCAGGATACAATCTGGATGGTAACTCAGGTCAGCGGCCTTAATCAAGAACTGTGGACTCAGGGGAAAATCAAGGTAATTATTAATGGCTTGAAAGGAAAAGAAGCTTTTCAGAAATCCTACAACATCTTCTTAAATGCTTATCCTTTTCGGCGTTCAATTTTTGTCTCCCAAGTAATCGAGGCCAGTGAGTTCCCTCCGGATTACTATGCAGCTTCTATCCAGTTGGTTGATCAGAACGATAGAATATTGGCTAAAACGAAAGCTAATTTTATTGTTTCGCCGATGAAAGCTATTTCTCATCCGATTACCCACTCCAAGGCTCTTCCGGCAACTCGCAATTTTCTTTACTTTTTCATGCAAGCCCAAGCTTATGAGAAAGTGGGTATTCTAGATAAAGCGCAAGCCGCTTATCAGCGAGGTTTCAGCCTGAATCCCAATTATTTAGAAGGAATAGTCTTTTATGCTAATTTTTTAAACAAGACTCAGCGATTTGATGAGTGCTTAGATATTTTGTCCCGATTAAAAGAGGAGGAAAGATTTCGTTTTCAATATCATCTCCTTCGGGGACAAGCCTTAATGGGAAAAGGGTTATACGGCGAAGCGATAAGGGAATTGGAGGAAGGCAATCAGATTTATAACAGTGACCAGAGCCTTCTTAATTCGCTTGGGTATTGCTATTACCAGAGTGGTCAATTGGAAAAAGCCCTGGAAGTTTTGCAGGCATCATTGAAATTAAATCCAAAACAGAATGATATTCAGTCTCTTGTCAATGAGATTGAAAACACCCTCAAGAAAAAATAATTATCCCCAAGTTTTCATGCTCTCTTTAAATCGACGATATTAAAAATGGAGACAGTTCACCTATTTACTTATTTTTTAGAATTTAGATAAGAAGATTAGGATCATGTTATCTTTTTCAAAGATTTGTTTCCTAATCGATCCAAATTTCAAGCTAAAAAACAATACTCCCTCATTTTAATTAACCTAAAAAACTTTAAGCGTCACCATTTTTTTCCACCAGGTATCAATTAGGATGATAAACCAAAATCTACACTCCTATCTCGGGGAAATAAAGTTATTGGATGAAACTAACAACTAAACTTAAGTTTTACTCACTTCTCTTTTTTTATTAAGAAGTGGCTTGATCTAAACAGTTAGTTATACAAATTGGCTTTAATTTTAGGCTTTTTTTGCCCAAGAAAAAGAATAGCGACTAGGGTTGAATAACTTTAAAATCTACTCTTTTTTCTAAAGTTTTATTACCTACTTTGTCGTTGATGGTAATAACTAGGGTGTAATCGCCGGCTTCGAGATCGCGTTGTTCTTTTCTTTCGGTTGTTTCTTCGCCTTTGGTTGTCTTAATGAGCACGGTCTTTTTCATGGGGAGCGGTTGGCTGACAATAGGAAAGTCATAATTGGCTTTGGCGTAACGAATTACAGGTTTGTCATTCTGAATAACTTCGTAATTGACTTCTATATCGAATTTGCCTTCAGGATTGGGCCTAGCTCCGAAGATATAGAAGAAAATATCTAAATTGTCGCCAGGTTTGAAAGCCTTTTCTACATTAGGCTCAATTCGCAAAACAGAATAGGTGAAGAATCCTCGGTGAACTTCAGCCCTTGTTTCCGGAGCGGCCATGCGTTCAATCTTGTGGCTGAAGAAGATCGGAGTTGTTTCTAGCTGCTCAGAAAAACCAGCGGGATTAGGTAGGGTGAAAGGAAAATATTGGGTGCCAATTTTCTCTAGCTTGGGAGAACAAATAGCCATGGAAAGGAGATAATCTCCCGGAGGCAGGGGATAGCCAGTTGAATAGATGGCCTCTTCGTCAGGGTTATATTCGTTCCCATCAATTTCGATATTGAAGGGTATGTAGACTTCTTTAACCAATTCTCCTGGTTGGTCATTCACCACTTTATTGAACTGGAGAAAAATATGGCCTTGAGCAACTAGTTTAGCGGGAGTGGCCTCAAAAGCAGACTCTTGGGCTTGCTCGGCTTGTTTTTGCTCGGCTGCTTCGCCAGGGGTAGCAGTGGCCAGAGGGGCATAGCCTAAGTCAGCATTTTTTATCGAGAACAAGAAGATACTGTGTACGTTTTCCCGGGCAGGTAGATAATAATAATCAACAAAGTGAAAGGGGATGTCTAGCCGTGGTTGCTGATTAACCATCCCTTCTTGAAAAATTGTTTTGACTTCTTTAGGGATGATTATAACATCCTTTTTCTCTTGCTTTTTTTCCTCTTTTTTTTGAGCCATAAGAGCGGGGGTGGCAACAAGAATAAGAGCGAGGAAAATGGTTAAACTAACTGTCAAAAATTTTTGAGTTTTCATGTGACCTCCTAAATTTGGATCCGGCTCTTTTTAATCAAGGCCTGTTTCCTGTTTTTAAAAAAATTACTATTTTTTAAAAAAATTACTATAGCAGAATTAACCCAAATTTTCTACTCTAATTAGTTTAGATTGGAGCGGCCTTTTTTCTGATAAATCTGAACATTTCGATTATGCTCTTTAAGAGTGTGACTGAAAACATGAGATCCGTCATTTCGAGAGACAAAATAGAGGTAATCGACATCAGCCGGGTAAAGAGCAGCTTCTAACGCTGCATGACCGGGATTGGCAATTGGCCCAGGAGGGAGCCCGGGATAAAGATAAGTGTTATAAGGAGAATCTAATTTAAGGTCTTTCCAACCCAATCGTCCATCATAGGTGCCTTTAAGTTTAAGGGCGTAGATAATGGTGGGATCGCAATCGAGTTTCATTTTGCGTTGGAGGCGATTGTGGAACACAGCTGAAATTAACTTCCTTTCCTCAGGATTTGAGGTTTCTTTTTCAATTAGGGAAGCAAGGATGACCATATCTCTTATAGAAAAGCCGAGCTGGGTAGTTCGAGCTTGCCAAGCCGAGTTAAAGGTTTGTCGAAATTGACGGACCATGGCTTGGGCCACTTCTCGAGCTGAAGTCCCCTTGGGAAAAGAGTATGTTTCAGGAAAGAGATATCCCTCCAAGTTTGGGGCAATTGGGTCGAGGTCTTTAATAAGTTCATTAGTAGAGGTAGTGGCGATAAATTCTTCAGCAGGAAAAAAGGCCAACTTAGTGGCTAAAAGATCAGCTATTTCCAGACGAGTAAGTCCCTCCGGCACCGTGACTGAGTGAAGGTAAACTTGCCCTTTGACCACTAATTGGAGAACTTCTTGGATTGAAGTGGG
>DQWD01000093.1 GCA_011042725.1 Candidatus Aminicenantota bacterium
AAAATCCCGGCAACGACCTACTCTCCCACGCGGTCCCCCGCGCAGTACCATCGGCACTGGAGGGCTTAACTTCCGTGTTCGGAATGGGAACGGGTGTTTCCCCTCCGTTATGGTTGCCGGGAAAAATTTTCTATTCCCAATGACAATTTAGATAAGTAGCGGCTTTGCCGTTAGTAAACTTTACGGTCAAGCCTCACGGGCGATTAGTACTGGTTAGCTCAACGCGTCACCGCGCTTACACACCCAGCCTATCAACCTCGTCGTCTACGAGGGCCCTTTAGCCCCTTACGGGGTGGGAGATCTAATCTTGGGGCGTGCTTCCCGCTTATATGCTTTCAGCGGTTATCACAACCGGACGTAGCTACCCAGCGCTGCCCCTGGCGGGACAACTGGTAATTATTCTCCCCCTCAAGCTCTATCATTCAATCTCTCCCAGATATTTCCTACCTCTTTAACGAGACTGAGCAGTCTGGCTGTTTCCCGTTCCTCGGACTTAAATATCTTGACCAGGTCCATCCCGCTCAGCGTCTCCTGCACCCGGCTTGAGACCACCGCTCCCTTCTCCATCACCTCCCGGCTCAACCGCCTTATCATCCCGCTGTAATGTCTGACAATAATGGCAGTATACCAAGGGCTATTAGTGTCAACAAGCATGTAAAAATGACCCTTTATCAGCATTGAGAAATGACCCCCCTGGAAGGGGGATTAAATGAAAGATAAAAAGACATTATACTTACTCCCGAGCGATAAATTGGGAGGAAAGGAAATGATCAAAGCCGAGATTTGGCATGAGATTCTCTATGATAACACCAAGAGCGTGGTGCTGGAGAGGGATTTTGAGGGGCAGAAGATTCGCTGGAACCCCACCTTCTGGGATTTCAGTCGTTATTATGGTTTTCAACCCCAAGTCCATCAACCTTATCGGCCTCAGACCAAGGGCAAGGTGGAGTCGGGCATAAAGTATGTTAAACGTTTTCTGCGGGGTAAGGTCTTTGTTTCCCTGGAGCATCTCAACCAGTGTTTATTGGATTGGCTATTAAGGAAAGCCGATTACCGGGTGCACGGAACCACTCATCGTCGCCCCATAGAGATGTTTGAGGAGGAGAAAGAGCTTTTGCTTTCCCATTGGGGTAAACCTCCTTATATTATCCAGGATCGGGTGATAAGGCATGTGGCCAAGGACTGCTTGGTCTCTTTCCAGACCAACCGCTACTCGGTCCCTCATCGCTTTGTCGGTAAACAGGTGGAGGTGCAAAGTGATAACGATTTTATCCGCATTTACCATCAAGGCGAGCTGATTGCTCTTCATCCTCGTTTGGAAGGAAAATACCAGGTTAGAAGTGAGAGGGCTCATTACCAGGGTATTTTCAACCATCGTCAACCGGAGAGTCGGTTCTATTTGGCGCAAAATGGTCAAGAAGAAGTAGAGGTCAGAGATCTGGCCTTCTATGAGCGCCTGGTAGAAGGAGGTAGCCGATGAGCACCCAGCTTTTCCGTATCCAGGAGAACCTCAAGCACCTTAAACTCTATAAGACTTATGAGCACCTGGAGTCATTGTTGGAGGAAGCATCCAAAGAGAACCTCTCCTACAGTGATTTTCTCGATCAACTTCTAGCCCGGGAAGTAGCTGCCAAAAAGGAAAAGAATATCGCCATGCGCACCGCACTGGCCAAGTTTCCTTTTATCAAGACGCTGGAAAGCTTTGATTTTTCTTTTCAGCCCTCCATCGATAAAAAACGCATCAAGGATTTGGCCACCTGCCGGTTTATCGCCAACGGAGAGAACGTTATCTTCCTTGGGCCACCAGGTGTGGGAAAAACTCACCTGGCAGTGGCTCTGGGAATAAAGGCCGTCACTGAAGGCTATCGCACCTATTTTACTCAGGCCCTGCCGCTTATCGCTAATCTCACCCGAGCCTATGCCGAAAACCGGATTGAAGAACGCCTGAAGTTCTATTGCCAACCTAAACTTCTCATCATTGATGAGATCGGCTACATCCCGATTGACCGTCACGGTGCTCATCTTTTCTTCCAGCTCATCTCTCGCCGTTATGAAAAAGGAGCCATGATCCTCACTTCTAACCGCAGTTTCTCCCAATGGAATGAAATCTTTGGTGACCCAGTTATTGCCACAGCTATTCTTGACCGTCTCCTCCATCACTCGACCACTATTAACATCAAGGGTAATTCTTATCGGCTTAAGGAGAAGGTCAAGGCTGGCCTGGTAAAAGAAAGAGAGACTCAATTATCATGAAAAAATTAATTTTAATTAGGGGGGGGCATTTTTCAATGACCAAAAGGGGTCAAAATTCAATGACCATTGACAATTAATTTAAATGATTTAGATTGTAATAGCCTTTCTGATAGATAACTTTTAAATTTTTACCTTTTCCTCCTCTGAGTTTGACCTTTACTTTATGGTATTTGCCGTCCTCATCTGAATATAAATAGTAGCCTAGGACATAATAATTACCGGTTATTTTTTGAAGGTCATCGACAATGCTTTGGGAGTTGTCGATATTTCCAAAATATCTCCCTCCAGACTCTTTGGCTAAATATTTTAAAGAAGATTCTCCCTGATTATTTCCTCCAGTGAGCACACCAAGGGGTGTTTCTGTACTCACTGCAAAAACCAGGCAGTTCGAAGCAGAAAGCTCCTTAACCATATCCTGATAGCTGCGGCGAAAAATGTGGTCGGTGTAAAAAAACTCGTGGACATATCCGGCAGAAAAATAAACTATATTTTTGTTTCCGGGAATATTTTTAAGGGAATCTGCCAGATTTTTAACAGTCTCAATAAATTTAAGGCCGATTTGCCTTCTCAATATTTTTTCTGAGGAGACGGTTCCGGCAAATCTTATATCACTTTCATAGCTAAATAATCCCTTTTGGTCATTATGGAAATCTTGTCTGAAATCAAGCCCCTCTGTAGGGGGCGAAAGTATTAGGAATTGCAGTAATCCTCCGGCATCCACTCCTCCCGGAACTGATTTTAATCTCTTAATTGATTGAATAATCTTTAGATGATCAGTAGTTAGCTGTTCACAAACTTCTAATCCCCTTACAGTTGAATAGACTAAAACAGCAACTTCATCGGAAGGAAGAATATTTTCCTTTAAAAAATTTAAAGCCAGCTCCTTGGATTTATTAATTCCTTCCTGTCCGTTTTTTTCGAAGTCGAAAAAAAAGAAAAACTTGCGGTTCAGAAAAGAAGCCGCCTCCTCTTTTTGTCCTTTTTTATCAGGGATTATTTCACCGCTTCTTTTCAATTTTTTACTTAAAAAATGCTTTTCAAACTCAGTGATATTAACTTCTTTTCCATTATCGTAAACTATAAAATCTGACTTTTTCAGATCATCCACCGGGTTTCCTTCTTTGTCTTCAACGTAAACCTGAATTAGCTTTAAGGTAACCTTAACCTCATGTTTTTCTATTTGATAAGAACTCATTATACAAGGCAGATAAATTAAAAATAGTAATAAAAGCAATAGGAGAAAAGCTCTTCTGTAAAAGTAAAACATTATTATAAATCTAGTTTTTTTTCATTAACTACAAATGATACAATTAATTTGAGAATCCGCAGTTAACCCAATCTTCTCCCCAATAAGGACAGATATTTCTAGCTATCCTCCCACTTTGACATACATATTTCCATGAACTACAACATAACCCAGTCCCACAACACCAAGATGATTCTTCCCAATACATTAAACACTCTCCATCATACAATCCGCAATACGAACTACAATCATTCCATGCCCAATCATCACATTCAGATGCGCTCAAACACTCTTTATTTGCATAATTCATCGCAACTAATATTAAGAGTAAAAAAACGACAACATATATTTTCTTCATTTTTTTCCTCCTTCTAAATATATTTTCCAATTTTAATTTTATTAAGAATCACATAGAAATTATTGTCCCATGTAACATCATAAATTCTTAATGTTTTATCTGGTAGTATTAGTAATCCAAGAAAATTTCCCTTTAAATCATATTTATAAATTTCTTCCCTTTCTTTTGAAGTGTTTGAATAAAGTAATAATATGTTTCCTTCATTATCAATTTTTATATTAAATGGGATAATAAAACTTTTTTTCTCTACTGCATTTTTTAATCTCTTCTTAAAATCCATTTCGAATTGATTATTATATATTCTGAAATTTTTTATTATTTTATTTTTATCATTAAACAGGTAAATATTAAGCGAATAATTAGATAGGATAACAAGATTATCATCTTTAGTCATAACCTTTTGTAATTGGTGACAATCAACAAATTCATCTTCCTTCCAAGGCAATTTGAAGTATGGATAACGAAAATGAAGACCCCGGGAAAAAAATCTATTTTTTATATTGAATTTTCTATCATAATGAGAAATAAGTTTTTTCCCTGTTTTTGAAAGAATGTAAATATCTCCTCGCGATGTTACAGTAGCTGAATCATATAAAAAATAAGGCAAATAAAATTCTAAATAAAATACTCCTTCTTTATTAAATTTCAGTATTTTTTTATTTTCTGTATCAATAATATATAAAAATCCATCATTTCCAAAACTAATTTTTAAAGGGAATTTTATTGGTTGTCCCAAAAATTCTCCTGGTCCCTGGCCTTCTCTTCCGAATGAACCAAGAAATTTTCCTTCTGGGCTAAACTTAAAGATCTTGTTCCAGCCGGAATCAGCTACATAGAGGTTACCCTCATCATCACAGCAGAGGTCATCAATATGCCAGAAATAGTCTTCTTCCCCTTCACCAAATTTTTCCCCTATTTCGCCGACTTTCTTTAGGACCTTAATTTCTTCAGCCTGAAAGTGAGACGGGGAAGTTGGGGGCAGCCAGCGCAGAGAAAAAGCCAAGACAAACCAGAATATTATCCCCACCATGACTTTCGGTTTCATTTTAATGCTGATAACAAATAATCTAGATCTAGCTTACGTTGATTTCTTCTTCTCTCAGCCAACGATAATTTCCCTTCCTTGTTAACAATAAATAATCTCGGGTTTATCTCAAAATCAAATAAGCGGTAATAATCTTCTGAACTCAATTCTTCTGATTCCTGGATAATTCCTAATTTTATGTTCTCCCCGAATAATTGATTCCTCTCCGCATACTCGACAATTAATTGGGGCTCGTTCCCTCGACCAAAAAGAAAAAACACTTCCCCTTCGTTGTCATTACATTTACCGGCTGTCTCTTTCATCATTTTTATCCTCTCCCCAACTGGACAACCAAAGCATTTAGATATAAATAAATTAATAAAAGCTGTTTTTCCTCTTATCATATCTCCCAAATTCTCAATTTTTCCGTTTTCCATGTTTTGATAAGAAATCTTTTTTAAATTTGATAATAAATCTTCTGAGGAAATATTCCCCTTTTCTATTCCGCTTGATTCTTCTAGAAATCTGACTACTTGATGATAGATTGTTGAATCTGGGGCTTGATTATGTTTAAACTTGATTTTTGAATCTCGCCCAATAATAATCGTGTCGTTCATCATCGCATTGAAGCTGTCCACTAAAGTGGAATCATCCATAATTACAGGTAAATGAAACATATTAACTCTTTCTGATAAACTCCAGGGATTACGTCTTTTAGTTGGATAGATGAAAAATATTTTTAGCCCATAGTTTCTCAGCCTGCCCCAAAGATGTTCCAGGTAAATTAGAGGGGGGTAATTCAGCTGAAAGGAATCTAGTAAACTTAAGAACAATTACATCTCCCTCCAAGGAAGAAAATGCCCATCTCTTCCCCTGAAAATCAATCAACTCTACTTCAGGGCAAGTAATGTTATAAAAAGATGCATTAGATTGTTCCAGGGCGGTCAATTTATTATCTGAACGAAATTCTTTGGTGTCCTTGGATTTTTTTATAATGGAAACAATTAATCCTATATTGATTATTATTAATAAAATTATGGTAATATAAGAAAATGATTTCCAAAAGAAGGAAAGCTTCCTCATCTCCTCTCCCTTTCTGACATTTTGAAGATAAAAAAAAAGAGAGAATTTGTCAAGTGCTTTGGGGCTCTATGACAAAATGTCAAGGGGCATTGAATTTTTACCCCCTATTTTTAAATTCATGGTAATGGATAAGAGCATGTTCTCGCCTTCCATCATTTCATCTTAGAGAGGAAACCCGATCTTATTCAGGTCTCGCTTCCCTTTTCTTGAGGAGGGGAACCGTGTGTCGTCGGCCTTCATACGGGCTTGAGTGGACATCGGTCCTTATCTATTTCGGACATTCATTTTAAAGCTTTCATCCTTCGTTGTGGATTACCTTCGTAATTAATTCATAAATTCTGGATTTTTCAATATTGCTGAGATCTTTGGTAATTCTTATATACCATGACATCAACCAAAAAGTAATAAAATAAATAACAAGAGGAAAAAGGGGAAAATAATTGATAGCCAAAAAAATTTTTTATCTCTTGATATTCCTCTTGGTCATCCCATCTATCTACGTGTCCGGAGGACTAGATAAGGAAACCCCAGTGCAGGTTGAAAAACATGAGGCAACTGTACGTTTAGTTCTTGTAGATGTCATCGCCACAGATAGTAAAGGGAATTTTATTAAAGACCTGTCTATGGAGGATTTTTCAGTTTTTGAAGACGGGAAGGAAGTTACTATTGATTCCATGGATTTGATTAATTTTGATATGAAGGGAATTTTGTATCCTGAGAGAAAATATGTAGATAGATTAGAGACTATCCCGGTCCGAATGGAGAGAAAAAAAGGTTTTTTATCGTCTTTGATTCGTTAAATACCATCCGAAGGGTATTAAACCGCATTAAAGATAGGATTTTAGAGAAACTAATCGAGCTGGTCAAAGCCGGTGGTGAAATCATGGTCTTTAAGATTACCGAGCAGGGTAATACACAAATACTTCAAACCTTGACTTCTAACGAAGCTCTGATCAAGCAAGCCATAAGTAAGGCTTCGGGAAGCATCTGGGTGGAAAAAACATATGACGATCTTAATGTACCCAAAATTTGGTTTGAAGATAAATATGTAATCGTAACGCCTTCCCGCTGGTTGGCGCACTTGGTAGTGGAGGCTTGTAAAGGGCGGTGCTGTGTTGAGGTGATTTCAAATGGTATTGATGTAACAACGTTTCGTCCAATGGATCCTGAGCAAGCAAGAGAGGAGTTGGGTCTCCCGCCAAAGCGAAAGAGCGTCCTCTTTGCGGCCGCTAAGCCCTCTGTGATGCTCAAAGGCATTCCATATGAGGCTCTCAGGTATGGACAGGCCGATAATTGGATGGCGCTTGCTGTAGGCAAGAAGTTGGATATTGGGAGATGGCTTCCACTGGGGGTCGAAGTGCGGCAAGTCGGGTATGTCACAGGGGTACTTAAGCCATGGCAAAGCTCTACCGGCAGCATCATCCGGAACACACGGTGTTTTACCGGGTGTTCTTTTATTATTTCGAGCGGTTCCTTCGGGAATACGAGGCTCGGTTCGAGAAGGAATACGTGTTCCTCCGACGCGTCATCCAGGAGGTGGTTGAGCGCTACCTGAACTGCGGTAATCCGATGTGCGGGTTTGCCCGCATCCGATGTCCCGACTGTGGGGAGGAGCGGCTGTTGATGTTCTCCTGCAAGACCCGCGGGTTCTGCCATGCCAAGCGTCGGGAGGAATGAGGAGAGTGGATGCAAGAGGAGCTTCTGCTGGATGTCCCCCCCGCCAGGTCGTCTTCACCGTGCCCAAGATGTTGCGTCTTTTTTTCCGCTTCAAACGCAAACTCCTCAATTCGCTCTGTCTCTATGCGGTGAGCACACTTGTGAAGTTTCTCCGCACAGCCACAGGTCTTGAGCTTATGCCGGGTGTTGTGGCTGTTATCCAGACTTTCGGCGACCGCATCAACTTCCACCCCCATATCCATGTCTTGGTGACCGAAGGAGGCACAGCCTAGGATGGCGCTTTTCACCCTGTCCGCCGTTTCCATGACGAGGCACTCCAGGAAATCTTCACCCACAAGGATTATAATTCATATTATATGAATATGACGTAATATTAAATTCGTTCAACCTTTTTCTGATTCTTAGTTTCTTTAAGCAATTTTTAAATTCTTTTTCTTTCTAGTTGGGCCACTAGAAATGATGGTTTTCTTATTGTTGTCCTTACTTCCCAGCCAGCCTAATTATTCAGGATGGGGACACCATATCACGGCCCCCCTTATCACAGATCCTGGGCCAGAATGGCTCCCTCAACTTCGGAGAAATCTCTAGAAACGAGATAATATTCCTTGAGCTTTAGACTTTCTGCTATCCTTTTTAATCTTTTCCAATCTGACAGGTCAGCTTTTTGCTTGACTTCAAAGCTTATTTCTTTATTCAGGATAAGATCAATTTCAGGTCCTCTCTATTTTTCGTAGTAGTTGAGACTTCCGACAACCCGCAGACACTGGAAAACAGCATTTTCGAGAACTGTCCCTTCAGACACTTTCCCGAGATAATTTAAAAGACCCGTATCACAAAAATATACCTTCTTTGCCCCCCGCATTTCCCTATATAAGTAAATTGCCATATTTCTCAAGATTTAGCTTACATATTTTGCATATTTTTGTAAAATAATAGCTTACATTAATAATGGAAAACCCTGGCAATTGGGGGCAAATAAACAAGACATATTATGTGAGTTCAAACAACTTTTTGTCGGTACCCCATATCACAACCCCCACTTAAAAAAGGCTATAAAATAAAAAAAAATCCCGGCAACGACCTACTCTCCCACGCGGTCCCCCGCGCAGTACCATCGGCACTGGAGGGCTTAACTTCCGTGTTCGGAATGGGAACGGGTGTTTCCCCTCCGTTATGGTTGCCG
>DQWD01000166.1 GCA_011042725.1 Candidatus Aminicenantota bacterium
GAGAGGTATTGGTCACGGCTAATCTAGAGGGAAGGAAAATTAGCCAAGTTATTCCCGAGATAAGAAATAAGATGGCTGAATTGGATTTACCCCCCAAGTATCGGATTGAATTTGGGGGAGAACAAGAAGAAATGACCCGCTCTTTTCGAAGTCTTATCTTTGCTCTTTCTTTAGCCGTGCTTTTGGTCTACATGATTATGGCGGCTCAATTTGAATCCATTATTCATCCCTTGATTATTATTTTAGCTCTTCCGATGGGCCTGGTGGGGGCAGTTTGGGCCTTGTTGATTACTGGTCAAACATTGAATGTGATCTCGGTCATCGGAATGGTTGTGCTGGCCGGGATTGTAGTCAATGACGCCATTGTTAAGATTGATTATACCAACCAACTGCGACGTCAAGGTTTAGCTCTTAGAGAAGCAATTTTAGAAGCTAGCCGGGTTCGATTGCGCCCCATTCTGATGACCACCGTAACTACTATCCTTGGCCTTTTCCCCATGGCTTTAGGCTTAGGCCGGGGGTCAGAGCTGCAACAACCCTTGGCTATTACGGTTATTGGGGGACTTGCGCTGGCTACTTTTCTGACTTTAATTCTAATTCCTTTGATTTATGAACTAGTCGAAAAACGAACATTAAAAGGCTAGATTTTGTCGGAGTAATGAAAATATTTATCGATCGACCCATCGCCACGTTGATGGTTTTTCTCGCCCTTTTTGTCTTGGGTATCTATTCTTTTCTTCATGTTCCCTTGGAACTTGCGCCCAAAGAAGAGTTTCCTCAACTGGATATTGTCGCTTATTGGAGTGATGTTTCCCCCGAGATCATCCAGGCCCAGATAACGGCTCCGATAGAAGAGAAAGTCTCTGGTGTCAAGGGAGTCAGAAAGGTCTCTTCTTCTTCCAGTATCGGGCAAGCGCGGATCACGGTGGAGTTTGAGCCTAAAACTAACATGGAATTTGCCCGGCTAGCTCTACGGGAGAAAATTTCCGAGTTGAAAGATAGTTTACCCTATGGAGTGCGGCCACGAATCGAGCCTTATGTTCCGGAAGATTTTCGAGTTAACCCTTTTCTTCATTACACGATTTCTGGAAATTACGCCCTCCAGGAGTTGCGGGAGTTGGTTAAGGATAAAATTGAATTGGGAATTGGAGCGGTAAAGGGAGTTGCCAGCGTTGAAGTCACCGGAGGAGCTGAGCCTCTTATCCAAGTTATCTTGAATAAGGAAAAACTAAAATCCGTAAATCTCCATCCTTACCTGGTTTTAAGGCAGCTCCAAGGAAGGGCCCAGATTTATCCGGCCGGCAAGGTTAAAAGAGGAGGGCAAGAATTTCTCTTTAAAGTAGCCAATCCTCTTCATAAGATCCAAGATTTAAAAGAAGTGATCATTGCCAAGATAGGCGGAGTACCGCTTAAGTTGAAGGAAATTGGAGAAGTTTATCCTTCTTTTTCAGATATTTATTACATCAATCGGATTAATGGTCAACCCACGGTGAGGTTAATTATTCGCAAAGAGCGGGGCACAAGTACCTTAAAAGTGGCCCGGGAAGTTAAATCTCGTCTGGAAGAAATTAAAAAGGCTCTTCCTCCTGACTTGGTTTTTCGCGTGGTGGATGATGAGGCAGCAGAAATTCATAAAAATCTAAAAGAGTTATATATTTTGGTGGCCATTATCATTGGCGTTATTTTCTTCTTGGTGTTCATTGTTTTAAGACGAGCCCAGCCTTCTTTGTTGGTGCTCTCATCTATTTTCTTTTCTATCATGATTACCTTAAATTTTATCTATATTTTTAAGATTTCGATTAATATGTTGACTCTGGGAGGACTGGCCCTTGGCTTTGGTCTTTTTGTTGATAACTCCATTGTGGTTTTTGAAAATATTCTGCGCCACAAAGAAAAAGGGCAGGAGTCAAAAAAAGCGGCCTTTCTGGGTTCTAAGGAAGTTTTTCTGCCGGTTCTAGCCTCAACTTTAACCACGGTTAGTGTGTTTTTTTCTTTTGCTTATTTTCAAGGGAGACTAAAAATCTATTATCTTCCCTTGGCCATTGTTATTTCTTCGGCTTTAACTGCTTCTTTATTTGTCTCTTTTTCTCTAATTCCTTCCCTTAGTCCTTTTTTGCTTCGGGAGAGAAAATTAGTCCAGAAACAAGGATTGAGTCGATTTTATGTCAAAGCAATTAAACAAGCTTTACGTTATCCGGTGGCCGTCTTGTTGCTGATGGGAATAATTTTCTATGGTAGTTATCGTTGGTTTCGTTCAGAGGTGACCATCGGGGAGTGGTTTCGGTGGTATTCTCAAGAAAGACTACTGGTCTCTATCGGAATGCCCCCGGGCACTGAGATTGAGACCACGGATGAAGTTGTTCGTAAGTTTGAAAAAAGAATTTTAGCCAAAGCTTATGAAAAAGAAGTTAATTCCTCTATTACGGCTGAGCGAGCAACCATAGTTATTTCTTTTCCACCGGAAATAGAACATTCATATCGTCCTTATTTACTTAAGGAAGAACTGATTCAAATGGCCACCAACTTCGCGGGGATTAGCATTGGCATTTATGGTTTTGACCCGCAAAGTTATTATTCCAGCTATTCTTCGGGTGTTTTCTATGATTCCCAGATTAAATTTTATGGCTATAACTTGAAAAAATTGAAAGAAATTACTTCGGCCTTAGAACGCGACCTGAAAAAGAACCCTCGAATTAAAGAAGTCCGGATTGTTTCCAGTCGATATGCTTGGTGGCGCTTAGAATCGTTTGAGTATGTTTTAAAAATAGACAAAGAGAAATTGAAAAAATATGACCTTGACCCGAATTACCTCTATTTTGCCATCTCCACCGCTTTGCGAGGACGAGTGCAATATCCATTGAAAATGCTGATTGGCTCGAAAGAGCAGGAAATTTCTATCAAGTATCCTGAAGCTTCTGAGATCGAGCTGAAAGATTTGCAGGACATCTTAATTTTAACCAATAAGGGAGAGCACCTACGTTTAGGGGAGATATCCTATATTGAAGAACGACCAATTGCTGGCTCGATTGATCGGGAAAACCAAAAATTTCAGCAGATAGTGATGTGGGAGTTCCGGGGACCGTATAAAGCCGCTGAAAATTATAAAAAAGCCGTATTTGCCAACCTTCAGCTTCCACCGGGCTTTTCAGCTTCCTTGGAGGATACTCGCTGGATGACCACTGAGGAAAAATCCCAGATTCGCTTTGCCATAATTTTTTCTTTGGTCATCATTTTTATGATCTTGGCTTCTCTCTATGAGTCGCTTGTTCAGCCCTTCTTTATTTTGTTAGCCGTGCCCTTGGCTTTAATTGGGGTCTTTGTGGCCTTTGTTCTGGCCGATTTTCCCTTTGATTCTTCGGCTTATGTGGGCGTTATCTTGCTGGGAGGAATTGTGGTCAACAACTCGATTCTCCTTGTTGATCATATCAATCAAAAAAGGAGGCAAGGCCTGGAGTTGCGAGAGGCAATTCTTGAGGGGGCCCGCGAGAGAATCAGGCCAATTTTTATGACCACAAGTACCACTGTCTTGGGTATGCTACCCTTGGTTTTGATTCGCTTGGAGGCCGGTCAGCGTCAAATCTGGTCCTCGCTGGCCCTGTCCACTGTCGGTGGATTGATCAGTTCCACCCTGTTTATCCTCCTGGTTATCCCTGTTTTTTATTCGTACGGGGAAAAAGCAAGTCAATTTTTTAAGCAAAAAGCAGCTGAATTAATTGTTTTTAGCCGAAGTTTAAGAAAGTAATTTAAAAGGCAAAAAATCGTCAATAGGAAAAAATAGGGGAGATAAAAAAATGATTAACAAAGAAGAATTAATTAACAAGCTAAACCAATATCCCAGAATAAGCCTTATTTCTTTGCCCAGCCCCTTGACTGAGATGAGTAACCTTGGGTTGGAGAGCCAGAATCTTCGTCTTTTTATCAAGCGAGACGATTTGACTGGATTGGCCTTCGGCGGCAATAAATCCCGTAAATTAGAATTTATCATGGCTGATGTTCTTGCTAAAAAAGCTGATGTCGCCATTACTTGGGCGAGTTTGCAGTCAAATTGGTGTCTTCAGACAGCGGCAGCTGCTCGGAAATTAGGTTTAAAGCCTATTCTTGTCCTCTTTAAAACTTATGAGTTAGGCGAGCAAGTAGATGGGAATATTCTTTTAGATTTCATTCTTGGGGCCGAGATTCATATTAAAGAGGCGGCCAAAGGTAAGATTGTTTCCTTGGATGAAGTGGCTGAAGTTATCGAAGAAGTTAGACTTAAGACTTTAAAGGAGGGATATAATCCCTACGTTGTTCCGATCGGGGGGTCGACGCCTGGTTTTTCCATGGATCTTCCTCTCGGGGCCATGGCTTACGTCCAGGCTGGATTGGAGATTTTCGATCAACTTAAGGAACAGCAAGTCATCCCCACGTGGATTGTTCATGCTTCTGGTTCTGGCGCAACCCAAGCTGGCTTGGTGGTGGCCGCCAAAGCCGTATCACCCCAGACAAAAGTTATGGGTATTTGTGTTTCTGACCCGAAAAAAGATTTTTTCCCCGAAGTTTACCAAATTGCCCAAGAAACTGTGGCGGCTCTTGATCTAAAAATTTCCATTGCGCCCGAGGACATTATTTTAGTTGATAATTATTTAGGCGAGGGTTACGGAATTCTAACGGCCAATATTGCCCAGGTCATTCGCTTAGTTGCCCAGCAAGAAGGAATTTTTCTTGACCCTGTTTACACCGGGAAGGCTATGTGGGCTCTTTTAGATTTAATCAAGCAGGGATATTTTCACTCAGGTGACCGTATCGTTTTTATCCATACCGGGGGAACTGCCGCCCTTTTTCCCCACCGCCAAGGATTTCTCTCTTTTCTTACCTCTTAATGGTGCTCCTTTTTATGTATTTGTAGAATTCGGTATCAGTAGAGAGAATTAACCAGGTTTCCGCATCAAAGGTTTGGCGATATGATTCCAGAGTCTTCATGAACTGGTAGAATTCGGGGTCGAGGTTATAGGCTTGAGCATAGATGTGGATTGCTTCAGCATCGGCTTTACCCATTATTCCTTGGGCAGTTCGATAAGCTTCCGAGGTAATTTTTTTAAGTTCTCTTTCTTTTTGCCCTCTAATTTCGGCACTTTTACCATCTCCTTCGGAGCGATAAAGGGAGGCGATTCTTTTCCTTTCTGCAATCATCCGGTCGAAAACTTTCTTTTGGACTTCCTCGACGTAATTTATTCGTTTTATCCGCACATCTTTTAATTCAACCCCAAACTCGGGGGTAATTTTAGAGGCGTTCTCAAGAATTAGTTGGGCAATCTTTTCTCGACCGACCTTAATTTCAGGAATAGCACTGGCAATATCTAGCTTGACTAAGTCTTCGGTTAATTCAAAAGTTCGGTTAGTAGAGCGAACAATTTCAATAAGATCAAAGTTGGCAATGGCATTTCGAGTTTCACCATCAACAATATCATCCAAGCGAGATTGGGCTCCCCGTTCGTCCCGAACGCGTTGAAAGAAAACCAAAGGATCTTTGATTCGCCAGCGGGCATAGGTGTCAACCCAGATGTACTTTTTATCTTTGGTTGGGATTTGATTGGCGTCGCCATCCCATTCGAGCCAACGCTTTTCAAAATAATTTGCTTTCTGGATAAAGGGAACTTTGATGTGGAGACCGGGGTTGGTTATGGCTTCGCCTTTTGGATCGCCAAATTGAGTGATGATCACTTGGTTAGTTTCGGAAACAACATAGAGGGCGTCAACTAAGGTGATTAAAACAATTACCAACCCAATAGCTATAATAATGTTGCGAGTGGAGGACTTCATTTTTTCACCTCCTGAGAGAAGTTGAAGAGGGGCATCATGTTTTTCTGAAGTTCATCGATGATAATTTTTCTTTTTATCTTTGGTAGAATTTCTTCAATGGCTTCAAGATATAGTCTTTTGCGAGTAACTAGAGGTGCTCGAGCATATTCTCGATAAATAGCCTTAAATCTTTGCGCTTCTCCTTGAGCCCGGTTGACTCTTTCCATGGCGTAACCTTCTGCCTTACGAATGGTTTGTTCGGCTTCGCCTTTCGCTTTAGGAATTTCTTGGTTGTATTCGGCCCAGGCTTCGTTAATTTTCCGTTCTTTTTCCTGGAGAGCTTCATTTACTTCGTTAAAGGAAGGTTTGACTTGATCAGGAGGATTAACATCTTGAAAAATTAACTGGCTAATTTCTAGGCCAATTTCATAGTCGTCACATAGCTTTTGTAATTCTTCTTTAGCCTGGAGGGCGATTTTGGCCCGGCCAATGGTGATGACTTCATCTACCGAGTGATTGCCAACTACTTTACGAACTACAGCTTCATTCATATAGCGAAAAGTTGAGTCAACGTCACGAATCTTGAATAAGTAATTGTAGGGATTCTTAATTTTGTACTGCACAATCCAATCAACCACAGCCACATTAAGATCACCAGTCAGCATTACGGCTTCCTTTAAAGCATCAGGGGTAACAGCATACTCAGAGCGAATTCCTGCCTTGCGGGTTCGAAAGCCAAATTCCATCTTGAGTTGCCTTTGGACCGGAACTTTGATTAGCTTTTCAATCCCGAGGGGAAGTTTAAAATGAAGACCAGGGTCTGTAGTTCGAATGAACTTGCCGAAGCGGAGAATAATTCCCACTTCTTCGGGTCTGATCTGGTAAATTGAGCCAATGAGAAGGATTAAAATAACCACACCGAGTAGAACATACTTGATAATTCGAGGATTGAGACGCGGTAGTTTTAGCTCAATTTGGGGCATTTCATTAGCCATCTGAGCCTCCTTTAGATTTAATTTTTTATATTTCTATTGTTTTTTTGAATGCATTGTCTTTGGTTCCCCTGCTCTTTACTTCTTAATTTTAGATTTAACAAGGCGTCAGAAAAACATTCTATTTTTTGGCTTGCTTTTATCATACGTTAATCTTGCTAATGAATCAAACAAGAACTTTAGTTCGAATTTTTATCTATATTACAAATTATCTTGGGCCAAGCAATTAGGGAAAAGATATTTAGCCAACTCGATATTTGCCCAATGATCTTGATTATCCTTCAAAGTGGTTAAGAAGGATAGGCTTAATTTCTGTTTTTGAGAACTATCTTTCATGCTTAAATCTGTTTGTTGTGAATTGAAAGTTGAGTTTTATTCTCTCAGTGCTTGAGTTTCTTTCTCCTTGCTTAGCTCTAAATTCTACGAGTTAAAGAGCAAGAGTATTCAACACAAATCAATTTTCAGGTTTTTTCTTATCAATCATTTTAGCTAGTAAGCCGTCTAGATGGTCTAAACTGGTGTGGTGGAGTTTATTTTTTTCCGCCGGAAATAGTCTTTGACCTCGGAAACCAGTGCCAGTGAAGATAAGGCAAGTAGTTTTTTGAGCCAAAGAGGGATCTTGTTGTTGACAGCGGATAAAACCGGCCAAAGTAGCGGCGGCCGAAGGTAAAACATAAATCCCTTCTTTTTGAGCTAATAATTTTTGCCCTTCTTGAATTTCTTGGTCATTAACGGCGATTAAATATCCGTTGTATTGATAAATCAATTTGAGCAAGAGGTTGCCAGCCGGGGGATTGGGATTGGAAATAGCATAGGGAACAGGGGGAAGATTATACATTCGCTGCAAATTTTCTTCTCCCCGGGAATAGGCCTCAGCCAAAGGGGCACAGCGATCCGATTGGACTCCAATAAAAACAGGGAAACAGGATAAAGTATTCAAGGTGTTTAAATCCAGGAAGGCCTTTATTATTCCTAGGAGGTGACCGCCAGAGCTTACTGGAGCAACAATGACTTCAGGAAATTTAGGTGCCAGTTGGTTAAGAATTTCTTTGGCGATTGTTTGATAGCCTTGCAAACGAAAAGGATCTACGGAATTGGCAAAATAGATATTGTGGCGGCGGCCGAGCTCGTAGCTTTGCTCGAAAAGCTCGCCATAGTCTCCCTCGACCTGAATCAGATGAGGATTATAAGTTTGGATAAAATCTAGTTTTTTCTCTTGGACGTCGCCTCGAACTAAAATATAAGTTTCGAGGCCAGCTCGCTGGCCATAAGCCGCAGTTGAGGCGGCCATATTACCCACGGATACTGTCCCAATTCTTTGGAATCCAAGCTCTGGGGCAAAGCGGACGACAAAAATCGACCCTCGATCTTTAAAAGTTCCGGTAGGGCTTTGTCCTTCATTCTTGGCCCAGAGAGAGCTCAATCCCAAAAGTTTTTCCAATTGGGAGAGCCGGAGGAGGGGAGTATTGCTTTCTCCAAGAGAAAGATTGTCAATCGAAGAGGATTGACTCTGGTTGAGCAAGGAATCGTCCTGGGAATTAGAAGAAGAGGTTTTTGGGGATAAAGTTGACGGAAGCAAAAATACTGGATTTTGGCAGCGGGGGCAAAAAGGAAAAAAGGGATCTAGGGGAAATTTTTGGTGACACGAAAGGCATTCTACTTTGGTCATATTTTTTTCCTTTAAGTGAATGAATATTATAATTAATAACAATCGTGGAATAAATAGATTTAATCTAGAAAAAAATAATCATGGTTAAAATTAAATTTGCTAACTCCAAGATAATATTGGAGAAACTTCTTCATTAAAATTAGCCAGTTTTGTAACCATTTCCATTTTTTCTAAATTGAAATTAAAAAAGATATAGGCAGAAAATAATAAGCTTAAATTGTCTTATTTATACGCAAAAAAAGTGACAAAGGTGGAGATCTAATTCCGCTTTGACAATAACATTGCA
>DQWD01000069.1 GCA_011042725.1 Candidatus Aminicenantota bacterium
AAGGACCCCGAGATAAGAAGCAAGTCCCATTTTTCGAGGATGGGCAATTCCATTCCCATCCACCAGCAGAACATCAGGTTTGATCCTAAGCTGTCGCCAAGCCTTGATTATAACCGGGGCTTCTCTAAAATTTAAAAAACCAGGAATATAAGGAATGAATATTTTAGCCAGGCTTCGAACTTCTTCCAACAATTCCCCGGAATTGAGATCAAAAACAACAATCACTGCTCCCAGACGACGACCACCTCGCTCATATCCACAATCTACGGCTCCAACAGTCCTTGGGTTCGACAAGGGAAAATCAAACTTCAATAAAGAAGCCAAGTTTTCTTGGGTTCGTTTGGCTTTATTTAGGTCAAACAATCCATTTCCTTTCCTTGATATTTTACTCCTGATCACTTAAAAAATGAAAGATAACCATCAAACTTAATAACGACTCATGTCTTTTTTTGGATAGGACGAGCTCTTTTACAACTTTATATTAAGGCAAAATGATTACCCCCGGAGTTGGCTTTAAAGACATGGTGATAAACCTGAAGATTCAACATCTAAAAGAGAGAAGAAAATCAAAGCGAAACGACAATAGAAAAAACGCTCTATTCACTACCTGGGAAGCCTTTAATCTATAAATCATAGGAGCGATAACAAGCCCAGCTAATTTCCAACTATTTAATTATCATTTAGTTAGACATTGACCTTCGTCCCGCAATGGCTTAAAATTCCATCAAGATGCCTTCTTTTGGACAAGATTTAAAAAGGGAAAGGGAGGTTCGGGGTATTTCTCTTCAGGAAATAGCCGAAACAACCAAGATAAGCCTCCGCTACCTCCAAGCATTGGAGGAAGATCAATTTGAGCTACTACCGGGAAAATTCTTAACCCGGGCCATAATTCGCTCCTATGCCCAATTTATCGGCCTTGATCCTGACCAAGTGCTTCACCAATACCATCAATTGCTTCCAGCCGAAGAAAAACCAAAGGAACCCCTCCCCACCCCCGAGAAAAAGCCAATTTTTCGGCCCACCAAGCAAATAATTAGCACCGTGGCCATTATCTTTCTCTTGTCTTTAGCTGTTATAGCCTGGTTCATTTTTAAATCTCCAGCTCCACAAGTTCAGGAGCTCTTAATCTTCACAGAGCTTCCCTCGACCCAAACAAAGGGTGTTGAACTTTTGGGGACAAACATCATTTCCCTCCCTTCCTCAATCCCCTTGAAACTAAATTTTACCTTTAACCAAGAAACATGGCTTCAAGTTTACACTGACGGCATTTTAAAAATAAATGGCCTGCTCTTTCCCGGAGACACTCTTTCTCTGGAAGCTCATCAGGAATTTCTTCTGCACATCGGCAATGCCGGCGGCTTTCATTACACCCTGAATGGTTTACCAGGCCGACCTCTTGGTCAACCAGGCCAAGTTCGAAAAAATTTAAGAATTAATCGCCAAAATTATCACTACTATATCAACCTAAACTCTCCCGATACTGACCACTTGTCAAATTTAACGGGATAAGCAACAATAAGTCTAAATGGAAGATTCAAAGAAAAAAGGCTCCCGCATTATCGGAGGAATCATTATTCTTCTGGTTTTCATTTTCTTTGTTATCGAAATCTTTATTCGAGAAAGTAAAGAGTTTTCACCGACTTCCTTTACTAATATTCTCCTGACAACTCTTCAGGTAATCGTTTTTCTTCTTTTTCTGATTCTCTTTTCCGTTCTCGGCCGAAATTTAATCAAACTTTATCTCGAAAGAAAACGCAAAGTCATCGGGGCTCATTTCAAGACTAGACTATTAATCTTTTTTATCTCCCTTTCCTTTATCCCCACCCTTCTCCTTTTTCTTTTCGCTAGCGACTTAATCAGCCGGAATGTTGAAAGTTGGTTTCGTACTCCGATGGATAAAATCCTCCAAGACACTCAAAACCTAGCCGATGGTTTTTATTCTAATGCCGAGGAAATTACTCTTCATTATGCCCGGCAACTCAGCAAATCCATTCAAAAACAACGACTTCTCACCCAAAAAAGCCCCATTATTCTTCATAACTTCATCCGTTCTAAGCTTGTCGAATATCACCTTGATGAAATAAGTCTTTATCAAGGAGAGGAAGAACTATTTAGTTACTTAAACCCTAATCTTCCTTACCAATATTACCGGGACTTAAGCATTAATCTGGTCAAAAGAGCCCATTTAGGAGAAGAATTCAGCAGTATTCTACCCATGGGCCAAGGACAAATGATTAGACGTGGCGTCTCTTTCGAAACCCCTGAAATCGGCAAAATCCTGGTGGTAACCGGAAAGTATATTCCCCAGAACTATACAGAAAAAATTAATAGCATTTCTGCCTTCGTGCAAAGATATAGTCAGCTCAAGACCCAAAAAAATCCCTTCAAGACTTTTTATGTTATCACTCTGTTATTTGTTACCTTGTTAATTATTTTTGCCGCCACTTGGATTGCTTTCCATTTAGCCAAGGGCATAACTGTTCCTATCGAGAAATTGGCTCAGGCAACTCGAGAAGTTTCCAAAGGTAACCTCAATATTCAGGTCGAAGACCCGGCTTCTGATGAATTGGGAATTCTAATTGATTCTTTTAATCAAATGATCAGAGATCTTCGAGACAGCCATGATCACATTGCTCAAAAAACCTCCGAATTGGAAGCTCGCAAGAAATTCATCGAAACCGTTCTTGATAATGTCACCACCGGAGTAATTACCTTAAACGAGGCGGGGCGGATAACCAGCATTAACCCTTCGGCTCTCAAAATGCTCGGCCTAGTTCCAAATAATTGGATTGGGCATTCCATCGAAGACATCTTCCACGAAACTAAAAGTGAGCAACTCAGAGATACTGTCCTCAAAGGGATGAAAAGAAATTTTAAAATTAATAACCAAGAAATCCAGGTGGAAAGTGATGGACAGAACCGGATAATTGCTCTCTCTCTAGCTCCCCTCCCGACTCTCAATGATAACCGACGAGGGTGGATTCTGGTTCTTGATGACCTCACCCAATTAATCAAGGCTCAAAAGTTGACCGCCTGGAAAGAGGTTGCTCAACGAGTAGCTCATGAAATAAAAAACCCCTTAACCCCCATTCAACTCTCGGCCGAGCGAATTCTTAAAAATATCAGGTCTACTTCCCGGCGAAGCAAAAAAATAATAACGGAAGGAGCCCAAACTATCGTTGATGAAGCAGCCACGATCAAATCCCTCGTCGACGAGTTTTCCACTTTCGCTCGACTTCCCTCTATTCAGCTTAAAGAAACAAGCCTCCATCAATTAATTACCCAAACAATTGCTCTGTTCAAAGGAATTTATGATGAAGTTGAATTCAAAACTTCTCTGTCTCCGGGTGTTCCTCGACAAATGAAATTAGATCCCGAGCAGATGAAAAGAGTTTTTATCAATCTTATCGATAATGCCATTGAAGCCATGGATAAACGAGGTGAAATTCACCTCTCTACAGATTACGATGAGAAAACAGATATCGTGCGCATCGAAATAGCCGATTCCGGCCCCGGAGTTCCTGACAAAGATAAGGATAAACTTTTCCTCCCCCATTTCTCCACCAAGAAAAAGGGGACCGGCCTTGGTTTAGCCATTGTCCATCAAATTATTAGCGAACATAAGGGGACCATTGAAATTGAAGACAATCTTCCTCATGGAGCAAAATTTATTATTCAGGTGCCTAAGCAATGAGTGACAAAATTTTAATCATCGATGATGAACCTGGCATTCGATCATCTTTAAGGGGAATCCTTGAAGATGAAGGGTTTAATGTCCAAGCTGTGGCAAGTGGTGAAGAAGGCTTGGCTTTAATCAAAAGAGAAAATTTTGACGTTATCCTTCTTGATATCTGGCTTGAAGGATTAGATGGTCTGGAAGTACTAAAAAAACTAAAAGAGGAAGAAGAAAAAGCCCAAGTGATTATGATTACTGGTCATGGGTCAGTAGAGACCGCCGTTCGAGCAATTAAACAAGGAGCTTACGACTTTCTAGAAAAGCCCCTCTCTTTAGAGAAAGTTGTGGTTACGGTTAAGAACGCTCTTCACCAAAAAAAATTGGAAGAAGAAAATTTAATTTTAAGAAGCAAATTTCGCAATAAATACCAAAAGTTAGTTGGGGAAAGCCCGGTTATAAAAGAATTAAAGAAAAAAATTGCTAAAGCGGCAGCCTCCAAAGCTAGCGTGGTTATTTATGGAGAGAGCGGAACAGGGAAAGAGCTGGTCGCCCGCCTCATTCACCAACAGAGTTCCCGGAAAAACAAAAAGTTTATCCATATCAATCTCGCGGCCATTCCCGAGCATCTTCTTCCCCGTGAACTATTCGGTTACATTAAGGGGGCCTTTCCTGAGGCCACCAGTGATAAAAAAGGAAAGGTCCTTCTCGCTAATGGAGGGACCCTCTTTCTGGATGAAATTGGTGAAATCAACCCTCTTCTCCAGATAAAACTCCTTCACCTGTTGGAAAAAGGAATTATCGAACCCGAGGGCTCATTGGAACCTATTCCTGTTGATGTTCGAATCATCGCTACCAGCCAGGTTAATTTAGCTCCCTTGGTCAGAGCCAAACGATTTCGAGATGACTTGTTCTTCAAAATTAATGTCCTTCCCATTGTTATCCCCCCTCTTCGCGAAAGAAAAGAAGACATCCCCCTTCTCATTGACTATTACCTCGATTATTTTTCCCTTGAATTAGGGAAGAAAAAGAAGACCATGACCTCCGCCGCCAAAAAAGCCTTTCTAAATTACTCCTGGCCAGGGAATATTAGCGAATTGATCAATGTTATCGAAAGATTCGTGATCATGGTGCCTGAAGATGAAATCCGGCCTGAACATTTATCACTCTTGGTTGAGCCACGAGAGCTCCAGTTAACACCCCAGAATAACCATATCCTCTCTCTGAAAGAAGCCATTCTTCATTTTGAAAAGGAATATATCCATCGCCGGTTAATGACCAATGGCTGGGAGGTAAAAAGAACAGCGCAAGAATTAAAAGTAACTCCCCAGGAACTAAAGGAAAAAATTAGATCTCTAGGAATAAGGATAGCTGATTAAAAATTATCAATTTATAGGGAAATTAAAGCGGGAAGGAAGAAGGGATTATTAGGGAGAAGAGGCGGATTTTTTTTGGACGCTCCTGGTTAAGGTTATTCCCCAGCAGGTGACTTGTCTTTTTGTCAAAAATAATCCCAGACCCGAAGCCTTCTTGCTTCAAACACTATCTCTATCGGCAATCTTGCGGTAATACTTTTCATTTACACTCCATTTAAGTTATGATATGGTGAAAAATTAATTTTACTAAGGTGAAATCGTTAAACAAAGAAAGAGACAATGCAAGGGCCAGCACAAAGAATTGTTTTAAGTTCCGCCCGGAAATTTATCAACATGGGAGCTTTGTCTCGTCTCTGGAACCTATTTAAAAAACTTCACTCAGCTGATATCGCTTCTATTCTTAATCATCTTACCAACCGCGAAAGACTAATTATCTTCAATGTTCTTTATGAACAAGACAGAGAAAAAGCGGCCGAAGTAGTAAGTGAACTCGAACCCGAAGACGCCGCCCAAATTCTTAAAGAAATACCCATCAAGCAAATAACCGAGATATTTCATCTAATTGCCTCCGACGACATTGCCCCCATTCTCCAACAGCTACCCGAAGAAATGCAAAGTGCGGTGCTGGATGAAATGGAAGAAAAACCATCCGAAGAAGTAAAAGAACTTCTCCACTATGAAGAAGAAACCGCCGGCCGAATTATGTCCACCAACTTCTATGCCCTAAACCAAGAAACAAATGTCTCCGATGCCATTACCGCCATGCAATTGGAGGGAGACGTTGAATCTGCCTTTTATCTTTACGTTGTTGACGATGAAGGCCACCTGGTTGGGGTTGTCTCCTTGCGTCAGCTCTTGTTTGCTCGACCCAACACAAAACTCAAAGAAATCATGAATAGAGAAGTTATCTCCGTTCGAACAGATACCGACCAGGAATTCGTAGCCCGGGCGGTAGCGGATTACAATTTGGTGGCCATCCCTGTCGTTGATGAAGCCAATAAACTGGTAGGGGTGGTTACTGTCGACGATGTCATCGATGTCATCGACAAAGAAGCCACCGAGGATATCTATAAAATGGTCTCTTTGGACTCCAGCGATAGAGTCCAGGACAGTCCCTTTTCTTCAATAAAAAAAAGACTTCCTTTTCTGCTAATAAGTCTGGCCACTGCTTCTCTGGCTCCCTTGGTAGTTAACTTTTTCAAGGGAACCATCCAACAGGCAGTAACCTTGGCGGTGATGATGCCTCTCGTCGCTGCTTTGGGAGGAGTGGCCGGAAACCAAACCATCGCTATTATGGTCAGAGAAATCGCTATTGGACAAGCCGACTGGCTATCCGCCCACAAAATTCTATTGAAAGAAATGCTGGTCGGCTTAGGAAATGGGCTGGTTATCGGTTCCTTACTGGGCGCAGCCACCTTCCTTCTCTTTAATAATCCCTACTTGGGATTGATTATGGGGCTGGCGATTATTATCAACCTTTTCGTCGCCGCCCTATTAGGCACTCTTATTCCCCTTACCTTAAAACTTTTGCGCCTTGATCCCGCTCTTGGATCGGTAAATTTCTTAACCATGTGTACTGATTCCGTGGGAATGCTTTCCTTATTGGGATTGGGGACTATCTTTTTAAAACATATCTAGTCAGCCACCCATGCCCATAAAAAAGTGTGAAGCTTTTGTTCTTCGTTCTTTTCCGGTCGGAGAACAAGATAAAATTGTTTTTCTTTTAAGCCGAGAGAAAGGAATTCTCCAAGGGATAGCCAAGGGGGCTCGCAAATTTAATAATCGCTTCGGGAGCTCTCTTGAACCTTTCTCTTATATCGATGTTCAATACTACGAAAAGGAAAAAAAGGAGTTACTTACCCTAAATTCTTGCGATCTCAAAAAGTCTTTTTTTAATCTCCACCATAATTATGATACTTCTTGCTTGTTAGCTTACATAGCTGAAATGGTGGAAAATTTTTACCCTCCCCGTCATAAAGATGAAACATTATTTCGACTTATTTATGCCCTTCTTCAGGCCCTGGAAAAAGGTCAATCCCCCCAATGGATAGGGGCCTATTTTGAGGCTTGGCTGGCCAAACTCAATGGCTTTCTGCCTAATTTTAAAAAATGCCGTCGCTGCCGGGCCAAAATAACCTCCTCTTCCTGGTTGACAATGAAAAGGGATGGTGTTTTTTGCCATAATTGTACCGACACAAAAAAATATCCTGTGCCAATAGGCATGGACGAATTTATCACCTTTATCAATAAAAATCACCCCGCCGTTGCTTATCCCCAAAATTTAAAATTAAAAGAAGTCAGAAAACTGTTGCAAGAAATATTAGTTTTTCACTTGGAAAGAATCCCCAAATCTCTTCTCTTTCAGAGAAACACTTCTTTAAAGAATGAGTGATCTCCCTCTTCGAAATTTGGGCAGCTGAGTCTCTAAGAAGGCAAGGATCCGGGGTTTATAAATTTTCAAAAAAACGCTTAGCGACCAAAGCCAAATCTGAGGCCAAGGCCTGTTTCCAATCCTCCTAAATCTACTTCAATTTGATTAATTTCGGTTTTCAAAAAGTTGTATTTTAAATTTAAGGTAAGGGCAAGAGAAGGAAGGAGATAAACATGAACTCCCCCTTGGAGATGAAAGCCTAAATCGCGACCACGCGTTGTGGGAATTAAAAATTCTGGTGGATATTCCTCTCGATAAATCACCATATCAAGTCCTGGGCCAGCATAGAGGGAAATCCGGGAAAAAGTATATAAATATCTCAATGCATAGGAAAATGACCACAGCTTGAATTTTATCCTGTCCTCTAAGTAAGATGATCGTCCTTCTTTTTGGGAATAGCAAACTCCCAACCATAAATCAACTGTCTCGAGAGGAATAGGCAAAACCACCGCATACTCACCCCGAAAAAAGACCATTTGGTGACCATAGAGTTCTTGAAATACAGTATCTTTGACTAAATTAATTCCTGAGACAAATCCCATTTCGATGCGCCGTGGGCCAAAACTTACTATTTCCGAAGAGGGGGGAGGAGGAATAATTATGGCGGGTCTAATTTCTGGTTCTACCTCTGACAAGGACTCCTTGGCTTCAGCACTAAACACAATCTCATGTCCCTCAGGGACAGGGGAGGCGGTAAAATTGGGGACTTTATTTTTAAACTCAAACTCGACTAAGACATTTTCCTGGTCAATAACTCTGATTCTAATCTTTTTTAGCTGAGAGTCTTCCACCAACAGGGGCGAAGCAACCGAAATCTTCTCAAGACCTCGAACATTAAGACCTAAGCGATTCTCTTTAACAAGTTGAGCCTTGGAAATTTCCACCTTACCTTCCATGACCAATAATATCTTCAATTGAATACCTTGACGATCTATTTTTATATCTTTCAGTTCTTTATAAGTGCTTTGGGCGAAAGCAACTGAAATAATAAAAATAAGTAAATAAAAATTAAAAAGCCATATCCCGTGAGTTAATTTTTTCATTCTCCCCTTCTTCTATTGGAGGAAAAATGGTGGAGCTGAGGGGACTCGAACCCCCGACCTCTTGACTGCCAGTCAAGCACTCTCCCAGCTGAGCTACAGCCCCACCTGGCGAATG
>DQWD01000018.1 GCA_011042725.1 Candidatus Aminicenantota bacterium
GTTTTTATTGAAGACGAAATACTTTGCGAAAATGATACCCGTAAATAGAAAAAATAATTGCCTGGGGAAATTGAGTAGGTTTTCTGAGTAATGTCCACCAAAAGAGTTTCCAATAATAAAGACGGCCTTTGTCTTTGATTCCTAAAAGAAAAATGGATTTAACTAAAGCTTCAAGATGATAAAGTCTTAATCGGAATGGTCTTCTAACGCTCAAACTCTTTTGGGCCAAATACTCTTTGACTCGCTGATAATAAGGACGACAAGAATAAATGCCTTCAATGATTTTTCGATAGCCATCAATCAACACTTGATAATCCATTTTGGGGATGAAATTAATAGTAAAGTCGGTGTTATTTCCCGTAAGGTGAGGCAAGAGACGCCCCTCCTTTTTTAACCGCTGGTAAAGTCGAGTATTACGAGGGGCATTAAGCAAACCGACCATGGCGGTAACTATTTTGCTCTTTTGGATAAATTCAATTTGCTTGTGAAATATGTGAGGAGGATCATGATCAAAGCCCACGATAAAACCACCCGTGACTTCCAAGCCATAGGCCTGCAGCTTGCGGACGCTGCCTAATAAGTCTCGCTTGATATTCTGGAATTTATGACATTCCTTAAGACTATCCAAGTCTGGACTTTCAATGCCCACAAAAACAGAAACAAAACCGGCCTTAACCATCATTTGAATCAATTCATCATCATCACTTAAATTGATCGAGGCCTCGGTATTAAAAGAAAAAGGATGTTTTCTTTTTCTCATCCACTCAATCATGGCTGGAAGAACTTCCTTTTTCAGAACCTTTTTATTGCCGATGAAATTATCATCAACAAAAAAGATGTTGCCTCGCCAGCCCAATTCATACAAATTTTCAAGCTCATTAATAACTTGCTCAGCTGACTTGACCCGCACGCGGCGGCCATAAAGAGCGGTAATGTCACAAAACTCGCAATCAAAGGGACAACCACGGGAAAATTGAAGATTCATCGACATATAATCTCGAAAGCGAATTAACGACCAAAGCGGAGGAGGGGTCAAACTCAAAGCTGGGAAGTCTGAAGATTGATAAACTTTTTGGGGATTTCCCTGGCGTAAATCTTGTAAGAAGAGAGGAAGAGTAATTTCAGCTTCATTCAAAATTAAGTGATCCACTTCTGGATAATCAGCCCAATATTCGGTAAACAAAGGGCCCCCCGCCACGATGCGTACTCCTTGCTGGCGGCAGCGGCGAATAACATCTTGAGCTGATTTTTTCTGCACTACCATCGCACTGATAAAGACATAATCAGCCCAGGCAATATCGCTATCTTTTAAGGGCCGGACATTTAAATCGACTAAACGCTTCGGCCAAGACGGAGGTAAAAGAGAAGCCACAGTTAATAACCCTAAGGGAGGATAAGCAGCTCTCTTAGAAACAAACTGTAAAGCATACCTAAAGCTCCAAAAAGTTTCCGGATACTCTGGATAAACCAGAAGAATTTTTAAATTCTTCTCTAGAGAACTATTTTCTGAGTAATTCTTTTCTTTCCTCTCCAATGCTTTGTTTTTTTGCTCTTTTTTTCTCATAAATTTCCTTTTTCTGGGATAACCCAAATTAATATTTTTTCCTTTTATTTTTTATCCTTTTTATTTTGAGCCTCGTTTATTTCAGGAGAAACAATCTCTTCCTGGCGCTATTTCACATCTTTGCCTTGGGTCAAATTAATTTATGCGGAAAGTCCCCTTAAATAAAATCTTCAAGAAGAAATCAAGGAGTTGGATATTGATCATTACTTTTTGTGTTTATTTTACTCCAAAACTCCCCAAATATCAAATTATATCCTCCTCCTTCTACTATTCGCTTGAGAAAAATTGGAAATTAACTAAAATCGATTTGAGGAGGAAAAAAGATGAAATCTAGAAAAAACAATCCATCTGTCTCTTCATTCTCAAGAGAGCTCCTATTTGGCCAGCTTTTCAACTTGATAATTATTTGCTTATGCCTGACTTTATTAGCGCTATTGGTGACTGAGCCTCTCCTGGCCGCCAACGGTTCCCATCACCAATTAAGTTCAACCCCACCCCATGACAGTACTTCTTTTGGGGCCCAAAGCGACACGTCAACCCCTGGCCAAGAAAAAGGCCTGCTTACGCTTGATCGTATTTTCGCCTCTGGTGAATTAAGAACTAAACGCCCTCCGAGCCTTCACTGGGTTCCGGAATTATCTGGATATCTGATCCTGGAACCCTCAAACTCGGTAGAGGGAGGGCAAGACTTGGTGCTCTACACCCTTCCCCCGGGCAAGAAACAAGTCATTATCGAGGCCTCCTCCTTTTTTCCCCTTGGGGCCGAAAAACCACTGCATATAGAAGATTTCTCTTTTTCCCCGGATAGAACAAAACTTTTGATTTACACCAACAGCCGCCGTGTCTGGCGTCGTAATACTCGCGGCGATTACTGGGTTCTTAACTTAAAATCAGGATTACTGAAAAAAATTGGCGGTGATGCCCAGCCCTCTTCTTTGATGTTCGCTAAATTCTCTCCTCAGGGAGATCGAGTGGCTTATGTTTACCAAAATAACATCTGGATTGAAGATTTAACCACTAACCAGATCATCCAATTAACTAAAGATGGTTCAGAAACGATCATCAATGGCACATCTGATTGGGTGTATGAAGAAGAATTTGAAGTTAGGGACGGTTTCCGCTGGAGTCCTGATGGTCGTTTCATCGCTTTTTGGAATTTCAACACCAAAGATGTACCTCGCTTTACGATGATTAATTACACTGACTCCCTTTACCCCAAGCTTATTCAATTTCCTTATCCCAAAGTGGGGCACACCAACTCAGCCTGTCGTTTAGGCGTCATCAGCTCCTCGGGGGGCGAACCAATCTGGATTAAAGCCCCTGGGGACCCCCGTAATAATTATATTGCCCGCCTGGAGTGGACAAAGAATCCAACCAAGATAATTTTTCAACAATTAAACCGCCACCAAAATACCCTCCGCGTGATGGCTGGTGATGCGTTCACGGGTGATGTTCAGACTGTCCTGACCGAAAGAGATGAAACTTGGGTGGATGTCGTGGATGAATTATTTTGGTTAAACAAGGGGGAAAATTTCACCTGGATCTCCGAACGAGATGGCTGGCGGCACGTTTATCTTGCTTCTCTCGAAGGAAAGGGAGAACCCAAATTGCTAACTCCTGGGAATTACGATGTCATTAATCTCCTTGCTGTCGATGAAAAAAGAGGCTGGTTATATTTTATTGCTTCACCTGAGAATGCCACCCAAAGATATCTTTATCGAAGCCGCCTTGATGGGAAAGGCCGTCCCCAAAAAATCACCCCCTCAACCTTTATCGGGACCAATACTTACAATTTTTCGACCGATTGCCGGTGGGCCGTTCACACCTTTTCTGATTTTAACACCCCTCCCCTCGCGGAAATCATTGAATTACCCTCCCATCGGACATTATTAACGCTTGAGGACAACGCTGCCTTAAAGGAAAGACTAGCTCAACTTAAAAGGAAGCCTGCTGAATTCTTTCAAGTCAATATTGGGGAAGGAATTCTCCTTGATGGCTGGTGTCTTTTCCCCCCTGATTTTGATCCCCAGCTCAAATATCCCCTTTTCATCCATGTTTACGGCGAACCTGCCGGGGTAACGGTAGTCGACCGCTGGGGCGGTAACAGGTACCTTTGGCATCTTTATCTAGCTCAACAAGGCTACCTGGTCATGAGCATTGATAATCGGGGCACTCCGGCTCCTAAAGGCCGGGAGTGGAGAAAATGCGTCTATGGCCAAATTGGAATTTTAGCTTCCCAAGAGCAGGCGGCTGCCTTACGGCAACTCATTAAAGAAAGGCCTTATATTGATGGCCAAAGAGTTGGTGTTTGGGGATGGAGTGGCGGCGGTTCAATGACTCTCAACCTTCTTTTTCGCTACCCAGATTTATACCATGTTGGCCTCTCGGTAGCCCCGGTGTGCAATCAACTTTTTTACGATACAATTTATCAAGAAAGATACATGGGTTTACCCGATGAAAATCGCGAAAACTTTATCAAAGGGTCACCAATTACCTATGCTCATCAGCTCAAAGGCGACCTTCTTCTTGTTCATGGCACCGGAGACGATAACGTTCATTATCAGAGCACTGAAACTCTAATTAATGAATTGATTAAACACAATAAACTTTTTTCTTTAATGATTTATCCTAATCGGAGTCACGGCATTTACGAAGGAGAGAACACAACTTATCATCTTTATCAAACCCTGACTCGCTTTCTTCTCAATCATCTTCCCTCAGGAGGCAAGTAACAACGAGAATAAAATTATTTAAATTTTAGCGATTCTGAGCTCAACTTTTCTTGGTCTATACTCCCTCCCCCCAACGGGCAGGAATCTATTCTCTTATTCAGAGGGAGGGCAAAGTTCTGACTCTAACCTTCCAACGATGGAATTTAATCAATCTTTCCAACTGTTTCTTGTTGGTATCGCTTCTTTCCCAATTCAATACTCCCCCAATCATTTTGATTTTTTTGGCCATTGAAGTTGGGTAATTAAGCACTTCTCTTATATCTTGAAATGTTTCGCTTGAATAGTCTGGAGGTAGACCTTGCCAGATATCTATGGCTTTCATCTCCTCGCCTTCTTCCCAATACAGAAGAGCTAGGGAAAAAAGAGCTCGACTTCTGACCTCGGGACCATGAGCGGCAATGAATTGGTAAAGCTCTTTTTCCTTTTGCGTATACCAACGCAAAACTTCTTCTAAAGATTGATAGTTTTTTCTTTCTAAAGTTGATGTAAGTTCTTCATAAACTTCTTTGACGATATAAGCTTTAGCTTTTTTCTGATAGATATCACTTTCGCGGCCCCAGCGCGTCAAGGCTCTTTTCGTTTCTCCATAGGCACTATAAAGATAGGCAATACCACGCTTTTCAAAATTAAGATGAGAAGCAATATAAAAAAGGGCTTCCCATCCCGTTTTAGTGTAGGGATGTCGCTGCCAATACTCGAGGAAAGCATAATCCAGATGTTTACTGAAAAAAAGCTGCTCGATAAAGCCAAAAGCACCGGCAATAGGATTGTAGGCGATGATGATATTACTGAGATTGGAATTGATAAAATCTCTGGTGAAACGGGGTAAGTCTCCTTGGTGGGGATGATAAATATCAAGGTATTTTTCCTTAAAAAATTTAAACTGCATTCCCTCAGAAAAAGCCATTAATGAATCCAGTATTTGGGTCACCCTGGTGGGATTACTTTGGTAGAGTCGTAAGGGGAGACGATCGGAATCATCTTCAGGTTTAAGTTCAAGGGAGGTTTTTTCTTCAGTCTCATCCGAAGGGGGGATTAAAATCACTCGAAAACCATTTTTCTTCATCACAGACTCTTGCTCGATGCTCTCCGTTTCCCTTAACTCCTTTTCTTGGGAGCCTCCAACATCGTCTTGGGCTTCCAACGTAGGGAATCCTTCGGTAATGTAAAAAAGCCCCGCACCGCAGGCAAGAAGTTGTTCATAAGGACATTGCCGAAAGAAGTATTCCTCAGGAATGGCTACCTCACCTCCAGGGGTGCGGATGATAACTCGGTTACGATATATGACAAGGTCCCGGCGATTCAATTCTCCTCTCGATTTAAACTCACGAAGCCGATCTTTCTTCTCTTTGGGCAAAAAGAAAAGTTCTAACTCTTCTGATTCAAAAGGAGGCAGGACCGGGATCACCGTATCGCCCGAATCAAAATCAAAATAGGGTTGCTGGCGCCAAAATTTAAACAGATCTTCGGGAGGAAGATTCCTCTGTTTTTCTGGAAGCTGGTCCCCATAATAATCAATCCAGGATTGAAGCAATTTTTCCAATAAAGCGGCTTTTTCACCATCGGGAAGCCTAAATTTATCAATACTGTCAAAGAGAGAATCTTGAAGGGAGGGCGGAAGTAAAGGCAGCAAAGCAGAAGCAGAGGAGGAGTTAAGTTTGGTTAACCAAGGACTTTCCGAGTCAAAAGACTTATGACTCCCTAAAAAATGGCCCTGTTCGGTGATTATCAACAAGCCAATGAAAATCAAATGCCCAATAAACGAGAGAAAAACAGCTTGCCGAAAAGAGGAGAAGGAACCCTTCTTCCAGGACCAGAACCATTCCTTTTTCCAAAAAGGAAAGACAAAAGATGCTCTTTTCACCTTCCCCCCTGGGGAAGATCAATTTCTTTGCTTCTCTTTAAATTGACCCAATTTAAAGAAAAATTTCTTTTTTTCCCTCTTACAAAAAATACGATGCTCCTTAAAATTTGTCAAGAAACTTGGGTTAGATTCCTAAATGATTTGGCAGGGACACTTCAACCCAAGCTCAAGGAACAGGATTTCGCCAAAAATAGGATAGAAATCCCCTCACAAAAAAGCAAAAGATAAACAGCAAAAGACAAGCAATCTCACCTCTTTTCCTTGACAACTACCAAAAGAATGGTAAGATTTATCTTCCCTCCCTCATTCCCCTCATCACAATCACCCCCTTAGTTCTAGAGGGCACCTCTAAGGTGCCCTCATTTTTATTACCTCAACTTCCATAAACTAAAAAACATTCTTC
Organism: Candidatus Aminicenantota bacterium; assembly: GCA_011042725.1. Classification (GTDB taxonomy): domain Bacteria; phylum Acidobacteriota; class Aminicenantia; order Aminicenantales; family Aminicenantaceae; genus JdFR-80. Next base: position 6,564 of record DQWD01000018.1, read on the forward strand.
TTCGGCCCTTGACAACTTTTCCTGAATCTGAATTTGACGCCTTTATCCTTCTTCATGATATAATGCTGGCGAGCTTTGTGTGGGAGGATTTCCATGGAGTTTGACCTCAACCAAAAATTTAATTACCCTTTGCCCCGAACTTTAAGTGATTTTATCTATAATCACCTCAAAGAACTTATCATCAATAACAAACTCAAGGCTAACCAAAGGCTGAACGAAATAGAGCTGGCTAAATATTTCAACGTCAGCCGTACCCCCATAAGAGAAGCCATTCTCAAATTGGAAGCCACCGGATTCGTGACCATTGATTCTCGCCGGCATGTCAAAGTTAAAGAAGCATCAGAAAAAGAACTCCGAGAAATCCTTCAAGTTCTAGGGGCCTTGGATAGATTAGTGATGGAATTGGCGGTGAATTCTTTAACTCCCAAACAAATAGCTAAACTGGAAAGATTAGCCGATAAAATGCTTAAAAAATCCAAGATTGAAAGCATTGAAAGATATTTTGAATTAAACGAAGAATTCCACAACGAAATTCTCAAGGCCGTCCCGAATAAATTTCTCCAAGAAATTGTTCAATACGTTAATGAAAAGCTCAAACGTTACACTTATGCCCGGATCCATGCCTTTAAAAAACCTGGGGCTCTCCAAGATTCTCTGCTTGAGCATCACCAAATAATCGAAGCCCTCAAGAAAAAAGACAAAGCTAAACTTCAACAGCTTATCTATGGCCACCGGATAGCTCCCCTGTCTGTTCCTTCTTATTCCGCCGGCCTTAAAGAATATTTTGCCTCCAATGAAACTAAAGAGGAGAAAAAAACCCGCTAATAAGATAAAGACGCCCCTCTCTATCGAGGCATAGACCTCAGGAAATATTTCTAAAAAGCCTAGCTCGGAATTAGAAAGCCTCGCTAATCCAGCCAAATATATCTCTTCCCTTTCTAAAAACAAGAAACTGTACTCTTAACTATTTATCTCCTCATGCATGGACTCCAGGAAAAAACTTCTGGTCTTCTCCTTTGTTGTGATGAGGACTAAAATTTCTTATATTACGAAAGAAGGAGAAAGACATGAAAAGTAAGCAACAGGCCACTCATAATAAGGCTATTTCTAGAAGCAAAAAGGGAATAAAGAGAAGAACTTTTTGCCAACTGGGATTTTTCTTCCCGGCCGTAGCTTTTCCTTTTAGCCGGATATTTAAATCTTCTAAAGAAGCGAATCGCTCCTTGAGCCTATCCACTCCCCGCTTATCTTCCCCTTCTCCTTTATCTTCCCCTTCGTCCCCAAGTTCCCCCCTTTTTCCCCCTCTTCGTTCCTCGGTCTATGACCCGTGGATTGAACTCGACCTAGATGCGCTTTCTTGGAATCTCGACAAGATCCGCCACCTAACCAAGGTTCAAATCATGGCGGTAATCAAAGCCAATGCTTATGGACACGGGCTAGTTGAGGTGGCCCGAGCTCTAGAGAAAAAGAAAGTAGCGGCTCTAATGGCCGGCAAGCTTCAAGAAGCCCTGACTCTAAGAGAAGAAGGAATTGCGGCCCCCATCTTTAACTTCGGACCTTTTGGAAAAGAAGACGTCGCAGATATTATCCGCTATCAAATTCAACAATGCGTCTACACTCCTGAAGTAGAAGCCCTAAGTAAAGCAGCTCGTCAGCGTTATCAACAGGCTGCTATCCATGTCCATATCGACACCGGAATGGGCCGCGCCGGAGTTCCTTTTCCCGAAGCTTTGTCTTATCTAGAAAAAGTTTCCTCCCTCGAGGGAATCAAAATAACCGGAATCTCAACAACTCTCACTGAAGACCCTGAATTTGATCGCCTTCAACTTAAACGTTTCCTTGAGGTATGCCGCCAAGCCGAAGAGAAAGGAATTTCAATCGGTCTTAAACATGTGGCTTCCAGTAGTGGAATTCTAACTTTACCCGAATCGCATCTTGACCTGGTTCGGCCGGGAATAATGCTTTATGGATACTACCCTTCAACGGCCACCCAGCTTGAAGACCGGCTCCAACTCCGACCGGTGCTTCATTTAAAGTGCCGCGTCTACATGGTCA
>DQWD01000126.1 GCA_011042725.1 Candidatus Aminicenantota bacterium
AAATACCTTCCTTTTCTAATTTGGCGAAAAGCTCGGCTAGGGGAAAAGGATGCCTCCCACAATTACCGCCGATGACTGTTGTTACTCCTTGAAGAACATAATAATCAGCGGTCGGAATTTGAGCGATATTGCGGTCGCAGTGGGTAGGAACATCGATAAATCCGGGAGTCACCACTAAGCCAGTAGCGTCAATAACTTTTTTCGCTTAAAAATTGCTAAGCCTTCCGATTGCGGCAATTTTATCTTTCTTAATAGCTAAATCCGCTTTAAACCAGGGACTGCCTGTTCCGTTGATTATTTTGGCGTTTTTAATGATTAGGTCAAAAGAAGTGACCTTTTCTTGGCAACCTAAGAAAGCTAATCCCCCCTACTAAAAGAAGAAACCCCAGGACCAAAATGCCTCTTTTTGCCTCCTTTTTGAGAATACATTTTAAGGGATGATTAAAATCTCTGTCAATTTTAATTTGATTTTTGTCAACGTTTTAGGATAATGTTTTTATTCTTAAAAATAAAAATGTCTTTCTTGTTAAATAAATGTCTTACTTGTCTATGACTATGCTTTTTATTTAGTTTAGCGAACTTTACTCATTAGTGAAAGGAGGCAATCAATGAATAAAATTATCTATCTCGATAATGGATCAACATCATATCCCAAGCCTGAAAGAGTGTATCAATTTATGGATTCATTTTATCGAAATTTCGGAGTTAACCCCGGCCGCTCGGGTTTTGACCTTTGTATGGAAGCAGGTGAAGTGATCGAAGATACCCGAAAACTTCTTACTAAGTTCTTTAACGGCGGAAAAGACCCTAATCGTCTCTGTTTCACTTATAACTCTACAGACGCCCTTAATCTTATCATCTTCGGGATACTGGACGAAGGTGACCATGCTATTACCACCACCTTGGAACACAACTCGGTTCTGAGGCCGCTCTATCATCTTTACCGGGATAAGGGCGTAGAAGTTGATTACATTCCCTTTGATAGCCAAGGATTTGTAGACCCTGACGAATTTCCCAAAAGATTTAAGAAGAACACTAAATTAGTCATCATCAATCACGCTTCAAATGTCATCGGCACCATTCAACCAATAGCTGAGATTGGAGCTTACTGTCGGGAGGCAGGTATCCCTTTTGCCATTGACGCCTCCCAATCAGCCGGAAAAATTCCCATCGACATGGAAAAACAAAATATCGACATTGTGGCCTTTACTGGTCATAAATCGTTAATGGGACCTACTGGTATCGGTGGTCTCTACGTTCGCGAAGGAATCCATATTCGTCATACAAGAGCCGGTGGCACAGGAGTACGCTCGGCCGTCAGGACTCATCTTGAGGAATACCCCTGGCGGTTGGAATACGGGACCATTAACACCTTGGGAGTGGCTGGACTCAAAGCTGGAGTGGAATGGGTTCTCGAACAGAGCCTCGATAACATTCATGCTCATGAGATGAGGTTAGTTAAAATGCTTCGTGATGGGCTTATCGATGAAGAAGGGATAACACTTTACTGCCAGGACGATTTAAATAATCATATCGGGATCTTTCTCTTTAACATCGAAGGCATTGATGCAATGAATACCGGGACCATCCTGGATGTAGACTATAATATTGCCTGTAGAACTGGTCTCCATTGCGCACCGCTTGCTCATGAACAATTGGGTACTGCCCAAATCCATGGGGCAGTTCGCTTCGGCCTTGGACCTTTTAACACCGAAGAAGAGATAAGAACAGCTATTAAAGCCATAAAAGAAATTGCTCGCACTCAAGTTAAAAAATAATTGAATCTTTCCTCCAAGTGACTAACGGGAAACAAAATCGAGCAAAAGCTATCTTCATTAATAATGAATTGATATAAAATACGAGCTAACAAAAAGAAAGAGGTAATAACCCTGAAAGATTGGGTTAATTATGGGCTAAGACTTTTGATTATTATTGAAGCTGATTTATTCATAAATTTTCAATTTCAAAAAAAATTTATCAAAAGAACAGCTAAAAATTTTAGCCTATAATGAGGACATTTATTTTGGTGGGAGCCTTTTTATTATCATCCTAATCCATTAAATATCAATTAGTTATGAAAGACAAACGTTTTTTTTCGAATTATTCAGGTGAATATATTCTTTTACAATCTAAGCGATTAGGTGGTTTGAAAGATTAAAAAATTAACGCTTGGGCTACGATTTCAGTAATCGTTTTAATGGTGATACCCAGTTGGTAATGTTTATTTAATTCCATCAATTGGTCGATACAGTTATGGCAAGGGGTCACCACCACTTTAGCCCCAGTTTTTTTATTTGGTTTGCTTTAATCTCCCCTACCCGCAGTCGTCTCTCAGCAAATCTGGTCATAGCTAGCTGGCCTCCACCTCCCCCACAACAATAGTTTTTTATCCGATTGGGTTTCATTTCCACGAAATCAAAAGTGGATTGTCTAAGAATATACCGCTGTTCTTCGATGAGTCCACCCCAACGGACTAGATTGCAAGGATCATGAAGAGTTACTTTTTCCCGATTACGAGAAGGGTCAAGTTTTATTCTCTTGGTGCTTAAGTATTCGGTAATTAGTTCGATTATACTTCTTACCTTATGGACTTGGGCCTGCCGGGTCCAACTGAAAATTTCCCAGCGATTAGAATTGTAGCCATGTCCACATTCCGCCAAGATTATTTCTTGACAGCCAAGTTTTTCTTTGGCCTTGATTAATCTGGTGGAGAATAGCGCAGCTAAGTCATTTTCTCCAGAATAGAGACCGTAATTAGTAACATCAAAATTTTCGCTAGAAAAAGTCCAACTTTCCTGAGCTGCGTAAAATATTTTGCCGGCAGCAATGATGGATAAAGGAAAAAACATTGCTTCTCGGGGATTTATAGTATATAGCACCCGGCCCCTTTTTCATCGACCGGAAGGGTGGCCTTTTTGTCTTGAAGCTCCTCCTGAAGTTCACTTTGGAGCCAGGAGACTGTATCCAGCCAATCTTCCCCAGAAATCCCCATATTATTACCCTTTTCATGGGCAGTTCTGACGGTCGAAGAAAGCCCGTCAGGGGCAAGCCCGAGCGAGGCCAGGAATCCCCGGCCGATGCGAATAGCTTTGGAAATATTTAGCCCCATCGGGCAGAGCAAAGAACAACGCCCACACAAAGTACACCTTCCAAAGAGAACTTCAACTAATTCATCAAATTTAACAGATTTGAGTCTCTTTAGCTCGAGATGCTCAGAATTAAAAAAAAACTCTTCATATAGTTTTTTAACTAAAGCTAATTTATAACCAGGAACAGAGCTTGGCTCCTGCTCAGAAAGATAATAATGACAGCTGCGAGCACATAACCCACAATGAACACAAGTGGAAAAATTGCTCATCAATTCCTCATCAAGATTCTCTTTGAGGTAGTTCAAAGCCTTTTCAACTTGTGGCCAACTTATATTTTCGATTGTTTGCCTGGCGCTTGACACTTTTTTACACCCCGATTCGTTTAATTCGATTACATCAATTTTTGTTTTTCCAAAATTTCATAATATGAACGAGGGAAAACACCTCGATGACCAAAAAAACGACCAAAGAAAACTCGCGTGATGAAAAAAAACCAGCAATGACGAATTTTTCCTAAGGGAATGTAAACAAACAAGAGGATGGAGATGACTAAAAAAGAGGTATTAAAAGAAGGATAAAATAAACTTAACAATCCGGAAACGATAAAAGCATCAACCAGAAGATTGGCGGTAAAATCATCGATGGAGCTCAGCCACCGAACCTCAGTTTTAACCATTCTCCGGATTAATAATCCTAGACCACTTAAAGCACCAATCCCCAAGAGCCCGGCTATCAAATTTCGGCCAAAAGCTCCGGGCTTTATTCCCGTAAGAGTTAAAATTAACAAAAGAAAACCAGTAAAAATAGAAAGATGATAACTAGCTCCCAGGAGATAAACAGAAAGATAAGAAAATGAAGCTTCTTTAGTCCAGGGTAAAAGCCCGGGGCCCAGGGCATAAAGAATCCCCTTCTTTGGTTCTCCCTTTGCCAGAGAATAAAATCTTTGCTTGGGATAGGATAAAGTTTTAAAGAGGAGATAACTTAAGCCGGCCACCGCCCAGATAAATGAGGCGCAAAGAGCATAATTTAACCAGTTATTCATTTACCCTTCATCCTGTTTAGGCTTTCACTTCTATTGGCCGAAGCGACGAAAACAACGATTCTTTTTGATCGCTTGAGAAAATGTTAAATCTTTTGTCAAAATAATTATCCTTTTTGATGATTTTGATAAGCACTTACCTTAGAAGAGTTTACCCACTTCTCGAGAAAGATTGGTTTACTCAAGCAAGGTTTTCGCCTCTTGTTTTAGACACAGCCATCAGGTTTAGGTAAGCCAGCTACTTTGCAAGCCCCCTTTGCAGGTCCAGAAGGGAAAAGCTCAAAGATATAGCGCAGGGGAAAACCGGTTGTTTGGCAAACTTTGCGGACCATCGGGGCTAGATTTTTTTCAAGATAATAATTGCGGATATACTTGATAACAGCCCAATGGTCCTCGGTTAGTTCGTCGATGCCTTCTTCATGATAAGCTAGTTCGCAAGCAACATCTTCATCCTACTCCTCAGGATTAACTAGAAATCCTTCCTCATTTAAACGAATCTTTTTGCCTTTAATTTCAATCTCTCGCATGAGGCCTTCTCCTTATGAGTTCAATTTGTTAGATCATATTTAAAATTAAAAAGGAAATATTATGGCATTAAAACTAATCATAAAAAAACACAGTCAGCTATCAAGGCCTGTTTTATCCTTTCCCAATTTTTTCTTTTTTTCGCCTTAAACTGAAAAAACCAGGCATTCAGGTAAAGGAATTATTCCGTGACAATTACTGAAGCACGAGGGTTTAAGGGATTAACCCTTTGAGCCAGAGAAAACAGAAAGGGATAGCTTTCTTGAAGATGAGCTGTATAGAGCAGCCACTGCTGGATTAATAATGAATAGACTCTCTTCAAATCTCCTCCAAGATGTTTATAGTCAGAGTCAGGGATTTGAGCTAATTTGTCTTCTCGAAAATCAAGTTCCTCGGTTAAATGAAATACAGCCCAGAGGAGATCAGTGAAACTTTCATGTTCAAAAAGATTAGGATTTTCCAACAAACGAAGCAGAAACTCCCTCTTACTCAACAAAAACTCTCTCAAAAGGATAAGATCTTTTCTTTCGAATTTCACTCGAAAAGAAAATCTCTTTGTTTTTTCGATAGCTTTGAGAAAATCTTTGCGTGTCCAGGAAGGATTGATGACTAATTCCTTTTCCAGATGAGGAGCATCTTCGACAAACTCAGAAAACAAGGTTAATAATTCCAAGCCAACTTCGCTGAAAAAGGCCCCAATGACCATGTTTAACTTTTTAATCATCATCTTTTTCTCACGCTGGATGAGCATTCGTTCAATTAAGAGAACGACCAGTAAGACATCCAGAAAGAGAAAACCAAAGTCGCCTATCATGTAAATGAAAATATGGTGGACATCACGGAAAATTAGGTAATGAACAAAATAGGTTAAGGCTGAAGCGCCTAGTAAAACAACGCTTATTTTTATCGTCCAGCTTATCCTCTTTGCCATTTTTAATGCCTCCTTGATAAAAATCTATAGGTAAGTTGTAACTAACATTTCCAAAAGCTTCAATTAATTCTTTATCTTAGGCAGAATGACAATCAGTTCAAGCCCTCACTCACGAAATCTGGGAAATCTGGGGACACAATACGGGCGGGGGAAATCTGGGGAGAAATCTGGGGACACAATACATATTTACCCTATTTTTTAAACTAACTAAATGGGCAATGCAATAAATAATAGGTTTTGTCCCCAAGTGAAGGGAATGAGTTACTAAGTTAAGGCGAAGGAAAATGTCTCCGCTTCGGTCGAGATTTTTAAGGCCATTCCTTCACCGCCAAAGTTCAGCTTTAACCATGTCTTTTCCTCCCGATTCTTTAATCGGGAGTAAGTATAGTGCCTTTTGGTTTTTCATTTAAATCCCCTTCCAGAGGGGTCATTTTTGCATGACCGATGACATAATGTAAAAGAGCCGTCACGAGGATCCAGTCCCCTAATTGTTGCGGCAGCATTTGGACAGACAGAAGCGGTCAAGGCGTTGATCGAGGCCGGAGCTGATATAAACTACAAAAATAACGATGGGTCAACTGCACTTCACACCGCTGCCTTCTTTTGCCACCCTGAGATCGTTAGGATCTTACTAGACAACGGTGTTGATAAAAATTTAAAGAATAACGCCGGACGTACTGCGCTGGAAACCGTTTCAGTTCCTTTCAATGAGGTCAAAGACATCTACGATCAATTCAGAACGTTCTTTAGACCGCTGGGAATTGACCTTGACTACGAGAAGATTAAAATGACCCGCCCCAAGATTGCGGAAATGTCGCGATAGAGGTAACTTCACAGGGTGATTGATTAAAAAATCTTATATTTATATTTCCAATCCCGTTTGAAGGATTATACCTATTTTTCTCTGTCTGGAGTTAGCTTCCAGATGATGTAGGTTTCAAACAGTTCCTTGCTTTCGGCCAGAGTCTGAAACCTCCAGCCTAACTCATTCGCTATCCTCAACACACGCTCTGGTTCAGCAATTGATGAGTACGCCATTTGGACGAATCCATCAGGTTTCAGGTAGTGTGACGCCTCCTTAAAAAATCTTTTTATCAGCGATTTGGCAGGGTCGTAAAGGGCAAGCCCCAGGTTATCCTGGGGTATTCCTTCCAGATAAGGGGGATTAATGAGAATGACATCAAAAATCGAACCAGAAGGTAAGGACGAGAAGAGATCTCCTTCAATCACCCTGACAGTGGATTCCAAACCATGTCTCTTAATATTTTTTTGGGCAATGCGAACAGCTTCAGGGTTGATGTCCACGGCAAGTACTCTTCGTGCTTTAAATCCAGCCACTATCGCCAATATACCTGACCCTGTACCAATATCCAGCACCTCGTCTTCTGGAGTGACGCATATATGCCTGGCCATGAACTCGCTGGTTCGGAAGTATTTTGGATTGAACACATCTTTCGAGGTGAGATATTTCCTGCCAATCACTTCAACTTCATGAGGACCATAGTTCTGTAAGGCACGGATGATTAAGACTACAATGTGCTGCCAAAGTTTATTCATTTAGTTTTATAAAAAAAGTCCAAGTTCTGACTCAACTGTTATGTTGGGGTGCCCCTTGAAATACACCGGACTTTCATCAAACTGAATAAAAGATATATCTTAAGTATTTTTCCACAATTACTACCATACGAGGACGGGATCGTCAATCGCAGCGATACCACTATATTTATATAATATTCCTAATATGTTGACAGTTCCGTCTATTTTGTGAATTTTATCTATATATTAATAATTTACCCCCGAAGTGTTCAATCCGTACTCAAGCAAGGAGGCTTAAAATCTTTGATAATTCCAAGTCTTTAGCCTTTTTATCCATGAATAAGAAAAAAAGTGAGCATCACATCCCCTGCCTGGTCGATGAAAAAGGCCAATTTTTGGCAGAAAAAGAGAAGGAAGTTTGCCATGCGGGCGACGGGCTGCTACACAGCACCTTTCTGGCTATAATCTTCAAAGAAAGAATGAATTGATAATCGCCCGGAGGAGCGCACAGAAGAAACTCTGACCGGGTTTTTTGGATGGAACAGTTGCCAACCACTCTAATGCTGAGTGCTCGCTAGTCAATATCGTCTCTTACACCTTATTTTCTTTTGAAAAAATTGGTAAATATGTAAACTGTCACCAATTACTGTCACCAATTACTTCCGGTACAAGGGAAATCTCTTTTCTTTTTAATTCTCTATTACGCTAATTTTCTGATATTCTCTATTTTCTGTGGATTTCTTGTTGACTGGCCCCAAGTTTCATAAATATGATGGATAATGAAGTTACTTAGTAGAAGAGAATTTGATTATATCAAGTGAAATACAACACCAAAATAAGATCGAAATTCTAATCATTTATCATTTGACAACGAGAACATAAGACCATTGCTTAAATTTGCAAGAAGACAAAAAGCAACGTATGGTCAATATGACAAGACATGAAGGGAGTATTTAAGTATGCACATACTCTCAGGAAGTTTGATAGTAGTAGTGGGCCTTTTTATGGTGATATGCGGCAGTACAAAGAGCAAATTTACTATTTATCGGCTAATGGTGGCCCGGTCCCGAATACTGTGGGGTGAAAAGGTGCACCGCTTCTACCAGATTGCTGGAACCATGGTCATTGTCTCCGGAGTATTGGTTGCTCTTGGTTACATTTGAAAGTAAATAAAACCGCCCAACAAAGGACTGCAAATCGACCCCGCTGCGCGTGGCAATTGAACTCTGGCGTTAGACCTCAATAATTTCGTGGGTAGAGGATGATAAAAGCTGACTAACAACCTCCTTAAATCTCCACTAAGTGCCGCGGCCTCTTCCGGAAATGGCGAATTCTCTTTCTATTTTGCCATTTCTGACTCCGTAGGCCTTGTCATGGATATTTAATACCAGGCTAGCACTGTTGGGCACAATTTGTAATCGCTCTCCAAGGGTAAGTTTCTGGGCATTTTCTTTATAGTAGACCAAGCCGCTTTCGGCGCCGACTCTTCCCAGC
>DQWD01000265.1 GCA_011042725.1 Candidatus Aminicenantota bacterium
AAGCTGCTATAGGCAGTAAGAATCACCATTCCGGCTAAACAAAGCATAAAAGTTAGAAACCAAAAACGAGAGCTTTTTTTAAAATTAGAGTTGTTCATCATGACCAGTCTCCTTTAACAAAAAATTAAGATTAGAAAGCAATTAAGGAAATATATTTTTCTTCTGCGGTCAGCCATGCTTTGAAATAAGTTTACCCATTTTTTTCTAGTTTTTTCAACCAAAAAATACAAAAGAATATGGTGAGTTTAATTTCTTCTTCGAAACACCAAAGGAACTAATGAGACAACTAAAATAATGAACAACTAGGTTTCAATTTGAAGATCCCCCAGCTATTGCCACTTAGAAAATGATTCTCTTCCATGTTGTGTGGATAGAAGTGATTTGTCGAAAATCTTACCAAATTGATGAAATTATTGATATTGGAGGCAATTAGATTGGCGGAATGCGGTGAGTTTGGAAAAAATAAATGGCAACTAAAGCCTCAAAGGAAGCTTATTATAGAATCTAGTCGCTGAGAAGGAAAAACTGAGGAAGAAAATCAGAGGCCGCGGCTCATGGCCTCAAGAAATTCTTTGTTCGTTTTGGTTTTGGCGATTTTTTCGAGTAAAAGCTCCATGGCTTCAACTTCATTTAGCTGGCTAAGCACCTTGCGTAAGATCCAGATCCGATTAAGATCCTTTTCGGGGATAAGCAATTCTTCTTTTCTGGTTCCCGAACGATTGATATCGATGGCTGGAAACAATCGTTTATCCACCAGGCGGCGGTCAAGGTTAATTTCCATGTTACCAGTACCTTTAAATTCTTCAAATATTACCTCATCCATTCGACTCCCAGTGTCAACCAAAGCCGTGGCAATAATGGTTAGACTACCACCTTCTTCCACTTTACGAGCAGAGCCAAAGAATTTTTTTGGTTTATTCAAAGCATTGGCATCGATTCCCCCGGAAAGTACTTTTCCCGATGGAGGCAATATTGAATTGTGAGCCCTGGTTAAACGAGTAATACTATCCAGCAGAATAACCACATCTTTTTTTAATTCAACTAGTCGCTTGGCCTTTTCTAAAACAATATTAGCCACTTGGGCATTACGAGCTGGAGGTTCATCAAAGGTAGAAGCAACTACTTCTCCTCTGACACTTCTTTTAAAATCCGTAACTTCTTCTGGTCGTTCAGCCACTAAGAGGACAATTAGATACATCTCAGGGTGATTGATTTCAACGGACTTGGCGATGGTTTTCAATAAGGTAGTTTTTCCTGCTCGGGGGGGAGAAACGATTAATCCTCGTTGACCTTTTCCAATCGGAGTTAAAAGATCCATCACTCGCGCATTTAAATTCTTGTGATTCTTGTCTTCGAGTTTGATTTTTTCGAACGGATAAAGAGGGGTCAGGTGCTCGAAATGAACATTTCTTCTCTGCTCAATAGTTACATCGGGGTGCATGAAATTGATGGCTTCAATCTTGATAAGAGCAAAATACTTTTCCCCATTCTTTGGCGGACGAACAACTCCGGAAATAGTATCTCCAGTTCGCAATTGAAACTTCCTTATTTGAGAAGGTGAGACGTAAATGTCATCGGGACTGGGCAAGTAACTGAACTCGGGAGCTCGCAAAAATCCAAAGCCATCTTCCAAGCATTCTAAAACCCCTTCGGAAAAAAGAAGTCCATTTTGGCGGGCCTGAGCTTCAAGAATTTTGAACATCAAGCTATGATGGTCTGATTGTTTAATCTCCTCCTTGTCTACTCCCATTTCTCCGGCGATAGACATTAATTCATCAAGACTCTTTTCTTCAAGGTCAAGTAAATTCAACTCAGCCATTTTACTACTCTCCTTTATGGTGGTTTGATCTAAATTTTGGACAACGAAATAAATTTAATTTATGTGTTGAAACTAATGAGTTACTGGTTGATCAGAAGCAGATGCTTCATCTTTTTTTTCTTCTTCTTTTTTTGCTAAACCTTTCTTTTCCTCGGCCTTTTTCGCCTGGGCATACTTGGTAATATCCTCAACTAAAGCAATGTCTAAAACCTGGTCCATATGGTCAACAAAATGAATGGTCATATTCTCTTTGAGCTTCTTAGGTAAATCTTTTAAATCTGGTTTATTATCAAGAGGAAGAATAGCTACTTTTATCCCTTCCCGATAAGCAGCTAATAATTTCTCTTTTATTCCCCCCACCGGAAGAACTTTGCCTTTCAAGGTTATTTCCCCACTCATAGCCACTTTTTTATTCACGGGAATGCCTGTTAAAAGCGAAATAATGGCCGTAGCAATAGTAATTCCCGCCGAAGGTCCTTCTTTGGGAACAGCTCCTTCCGGAACATGAATGTGAATATCAAAATCACGATGAAGATTTTGAGACAAGCCCAGATTATACATTTTTCCTCGGACATAACTGAAAGCAGCTTGGGCACTTTCCTGCATGATCTCACCCAGTTGGCCAGTTAAAGTAAAGTTGCCTTTCCCTTGAATTTTAGTAGCTTCGAAAGAAAGAAGTTCACCACCAAATTCGGTCCAGGCCATGCCAATGGCCACACCCACTTCATCCTTTTTATCTATTTCGGAACGTTTATAGCGCGGAATACCTAGATACTTCTCAAGACTTCGGGGCGTAACCCGCTCATTATAGCTTTTACCTTTACTGACGACCTTTTTAACCACCTTTCGGCAAATACTGGTAATTTCTCTTTCTAGATTGCGAACCCCGGCTTCCCGTGTGTATTCTCTTATTATTTTTTGGAGGGCTTTATCACTGATATGAAGATTATTAGGCCTTAATCCATGGGCTTTCATCTGTTTCGGCAAAAGAAAGTGCTTACCGATTTGAATTTTTTCATCCTCGGTGTAGCCGGGAAGACGGATAATCTCCATCCGGTCAATTAGTGGTTTAGGAACCGGTTCCAACATGTTGGCCGTGACCACAAACATTACTTGAGAAAGATCAAATTCAGTATCGATATAATGGTCAAGAAAAGTACTATTTTGCTCAGGATCAAGAACTTCCATTAAGGCCGAAGCTGGATCTCCTCTAAAATCCATACTCATTTTATCCACTTCATCAAGGAGAAAAACAGGGTTTTTGGTGCCCGCTTTTTTAATCATTTGGATAATGCGGCCCGGATAGGCACCGATGTATGTTCGCCGATGTCCTCGTATTTCAGCCTCGTCTCTGACCCCACCTAAAGAAAGGCGAACAAACTTTCTTCCCGTGGCGCGGGCAATTGATTTGCCTAGCGAACTCTTCCCTACTCCTGGAGGACCAATCAAGCCTAGAATTACTCCTTTGGGGTTTTTGACCAACTGGCGAATAGACAAATATTCGAGTATTCTTTCTTTAACTTTATCCAGCCCATAATGATCTTCATCTAGAATTTTGGCGGCCAATTTTAAATCGCGTTTTTCTCTCGATTTTTTATTCCATGGTAAAGATATCAGCCAATCTAAATAATTTCGACAAACAGTTGCTTCGGCTGACATCGGAGGCATTGATTCCAGGCGTTCAATCTCCTTCAAAGCTTTCTCTTCGGCTTCTTTGGGCATCCCGGCTTCAGCAACTTTCGCCTTTAATTCTTCAATCTCGTTTGGTTGATCTTCCTTGGACTTCATATTTAACCCAGAAGGGAAAACCTTTTGTTTTTGACTTCGAAAAGGAGGCGACTTTTTTGTTTTCCTTGTTCCTCCCTTGCCTGTTTGAGCTTGGATTTTAAGGATTTCATTCTCCAAGACAAACATTAAGCGGCGAATCCGCTCGTTAGAATTAATGGTTTCCAGGAGATTCTGTTTTTCCTCTAGGGAAATGTAAAGATGAGAAGAAATAATGTCGGCCACTCGACCAGGACTGTTATCTCGGAGAGCAGGAATTATCGAATCGAAACTAGCGTTTTGGCTTAATTTAAGATATTCTTCGAATAAATCGAGGACTTTCTTTAAAGTTTCTCTTAAATCAACATTATCTTCTTCAAACTCACGAACTTCTTTAATCAAAACTTGGTAAAAAGGATAAGTACTAAGATATTCTAAAATACGAGCTCTCTTTTTTCCTTCGACAATTATTTTAATGTTGCGGTCATCCATCTTCACCGCTCGAACGATTTTAGCCACCACTCCCATGGTGTAGATATCTTGGGGACGAGGATTATCGAGGGAAGCGTCCATTTGAGCCGAAAGGAAGATCAACTTATCTTTAGAAGTGGCTCTTTCCAATGCTTTAATTGAGGATTGCCGGCCAATGATAAAAGGAACCAGAGTTGAGGGAAAAACGATCAAGTCCCGCAAGGGGATTAAAGGAATGTTACTAATAACTTCCGAATTGATTTTATATTCCATCTTAAACCCCAACAGCCTGTTTGGGCAAATTAAAAACCAGTTGATTTTGTTCGACCATCTTTTTGGTAACTTTGATGGTCGTTTTCTTTTCTAAGGAAGGAAGATAAAACATCAAATCTACCATCAAATCTTCAATGATGCTTCGCAATCCCCGGGCTCCTAGTTTCTTCTCGATTGACTTTCGCGCGATCATGTTTAAAGCTTCTCGCGTGAACTCCAATTTTACTCCTTCTGTTTCAAACAATTTTTTATATTGTTTAATTATAGCATTTTTTGGTTTAGTCAGGATATCGACTAGGTCTTTTTCTGTCAAATCGTGAAAAGTAGCCACCACTGGAATTCTCCCCACAAGTTCGGGAATTAAACCAAACTTAATTAAATCATGGGGAATTAATTCCCGGTAAAGTTCTTCAAGATCTTTTTTCCGGCTTCTTGCTGAATCCTGTTTAAAGCCAACTTGAGTCCGCCCTATACGTTGGGCAATAATTTTCTCCAGCCCGATAAAAGCTCCACCACAGATGAATAAAATATTGGTTGTATCAACAGGAATAAACTCTTGATAGGGATGCTTTCGTCCTCCTTGCGGTGGAACATTAGCTACAGTTCCCTCCAAGATTTTAAGAAGGGCTTGTTGGACTCCTTCACCAGAAACGTCTCTGGTAATGGAGGGGCTTTCACTTTTGCGGCTAATCTTATCAATTTCATCTATATAGATAATTCCTTTTTGGGTTTTCTCGATGTTTCCTTTAGCGGCTTGGAATAATTTAAGAATTATGTTCTCTACATCCTCGCCCACATAACCAGCTTCGGTAAGAGAAGTAGCATCAGCAATAGCAAAAGGAACAGATAAAATTTTGGCTAGAGTTTGTGCCATTAAAGTTTTTCCGGTTCCCGTGGGACCAATTAATAAAATATTGCTTTTGGTTAACTCGACATCTTTAATGGTTTCAGCTAAGGCAATTCGTTTATAGTGGTTGTAGACGGCCACGGAAATCTTCTTTTTAGCTTCATCTTGCCCAACAATATATTCGTCTAATTCCTTTTTTATTTGTTGCGGAGTAAGCACTGTTTGGGTGTATTTTCTCTTCTTTTCCTCGGCCTTTTCCGTAAAAATTATCGAATGAGCCAGTTCAACGCAGCTATCACAAATATAAACGCCACTGGGGCCAGCAATCAATTTATTGACCATTGATTGCGGTCGATTACAGAAGCTACATTTGGCTAATGTGTTTATGGTGCGGTCCTGTTGATCATCCATTTATCTTTCTCTTTTGACTTTAGTTAATTGAGGGCTCAAATCCTTCTTTCTCGATGACTTTTTTTGTTGAGGTGCCCGGTTTTGAATGACCTCATCAATTAAGCCATATTTTAAAGCTTGGGCGGGAGTCATAATGAAATCCCGTTCAATATCTTTTTGTATCCTTTCCAAGGGTTGCCCTGTATGTTTAACAAGAATTTGATTAATACTTTCTCTAATTCTTAAAATTTCTTTAGCCTGAATGGCAATATCTGAAGCCTGGCCTTGAAAACCCCCAAAAGGCTGATGGAGAACAATTCGCGAGTTAGGCAAAGAATACCGTTTGCCGGAGGCTCCGGCCGCCAAAAGTATGGCCGCCATGGAAGCAGCTTGCCCCACGCAGATGGTGGTTACATCTGAGGAAATAAACTGCATGGTATCATAAATAGCCAAACCAGCGGTGATGCTTCCCCCGGGAGAATTAATGTAAAGAGAAATTTCTCCTTCGGGGTTTTCCGCTTCCAAATAAAGCAATTGAGCAATCACTAAATTGGCCAAATCGTCAGTTATTTGCTGACCAACGAAAATTATTCGATCTTTTAATAGCCGCGAGAAAATATCATAGGCTCGTTCGCTTCGGCCATCTTGTTCAACGATAAAGGGGATTAAAGTCATGGATTTATTTTTCATTCTATTATAACTGAATCCAGTAAAAAGTCAATTGTCCGGCGGAGCAACAAAGAATGTTTAACTTCTTCCAACCGGCCCTGATTCTGGAGAATTTGGCGAACCTGAGAAGAGGAAAGCTTATTTTTTTCTCCGATCTTTTTCAATTCTTCCTCGAGTTCTTGGTCGGTAACTTCTATCTTCTCTTCTTGCGCAATTTTGCTCAGGAGCAGCTGCTTCTTGATTGTTTTTTCTGCCTCTACTTTGGCCTGTTGCTGCAGCTGGGCATAATCTTCAGATGACAATGATCTTTGAGGTTGTTCACTCAGCCAGCGGCGAAGAAGAGCAATTTTTTCTTTTTCAATAACCGAAGCTGGAACCTCGATATTGACCTCTTCTAAAAGTCTATTAATCAGCTCTTCTTCTTGTTCTCGACGAGCTTCTTCTTTTTTAGCTTGGGATAACTCTTCTTTTATCTTCTTCTTCAATTCTTCCAGGCTACCAAAATCACCCCATTCCCGGGCAAAATCATCATTTAAAAGAGGAACTTTCTTCTCTTTAATACCAGTTATGGTCAAATGATATTCAATTGTTTTACCGGCTAAGCGACGATGGGGACTATCAGGGGGATATTTTACGGTAAAAGTGGCCTGATCACCAGCTTTTTTCCCCAGAATAGCCTGATTAAGCTGAGGTTCATTCTCCTCATGGCCAGCCAAGACCGTTACTTTTTCCTTAGGAAGAAATCGCTTAGTGTCCACATTCTTACCTTGAATTTCAAGAATAACGAAGTCACTCTCCTTGACACCTCTCTTTTCCACCGGTAAATACTGGGTGGATCGTTGTTGGAGCTGTTTAAGAGTGGCTTCGATGTCTTTTTGGGTGACGCGGTGTTTCTTTTTGGTCAATTTAATCTGACGAAAATCAGGTGCTTTTATTTCCGGCCAAACATCAAATTCAGAGGTAAAAGTAAGCGGTTCTCCGGCTTTAAAGTTAATGTCTTTGATCTGGGGAGTATCAGCTGGAATGATCTTATTTTCGCGCAAAATCTCCTCGAGAATACTAGGCACCAAGGAGCTGGTAACCTTTTGTTCAATGTCTTCTCGATAAACGGATTCGACTAAGTTTTTAGGAGCCATTCCTTGGCGAAACCCTTTTAATTTTACTTGGCGACGATATCTTTCCAGAACCTGGTTATATTCCTCACTTACCCTTTCGGGCGAAACTTCCACTTCTAATTTTCTTTTGGTCGGGCTTATTTCGATGATTTTGTGTTTAGTCTGTGCCATTTATTTATTCCCTGGATTTAAATTGGTGGGCAGAGCGGGATTCGAACCCGCACTCCTTCTCAGGAACTAGGTCCTAAGCCTAGCGCGTATGCCAATTTCGCCACCTGCCCTTAACAGTCAAAAGGATGGGATTTAATGTCTGAACGACTCTATTTTTTACCACAACCTTCCTTTCCTGTCAATTGACCAGGTCGCCTTCATTCCCCTAAACTTTTGGTCTGTAAACGGGCAATGGTTTTATTTAAGAAGAGGAAAACAATAATGGCCACTCCCCACTGGAGGAGCACAGTTCCCACCGAGCTGGTAAGAAAGGGATTAAACCAAGTGCGGGGATTGCTTTTATAACTTGACCAGAACCACCAAACCAGCATGGCTATAACTTGGATAGGCATCAAGAACTTGACCAGCACATCAAAAATCCAAGTTTTTAGCGGTCCTCGGCTTATTTCAGGAATGATTTCGCGGCGAAACTTACGTGTTCCTACCTTGATGACCAGCATGATAATGAACGAGCCACTGACCATTAAACCCAGCCCCCAGACCCAGTCTTGATTATCAAAAAATCCCAGGGACAAGGCGGAAGGAAGGCCTAAGAAGAAACAAGTTAGGCCCACGATAATGACGGCCAGGCGACGAGTAGCTCCGGAATCAATGATCACTCGAGTTATTAATTCCAATTGGCTAATCAAAGAAGAAAAGGCGGCAAAGCATAAAGCTAAGAAAAAGAGCGCCAGGAAAAAAGTTCCCCCTGGAATATGAGCAAACAAAGTCGGAATCCAAGTAAAAGTTAAACCCCGATTGCCTTCAGACATGACCTTGATTACTTGTTGGTGGGCCACCCCTTGCCCGGCAAAATAGGAAAAAACAGCCGGGATAACAGTGATAGCCGCCAACAAAGAGGCTACATAATCGCCAAAACCAAGAGTAGTGGCTGTTCGAACCGGGTTTTCTTTTTTATGGGAATAGACAGCGTAAGTTAGCATTAAGCCCCAACCTGCCCCTGTTGACCAGGCGGTTTGACTCAGAGCATTAAGCCAAAGGCGATAGTCACCAAGCATTTTTAAGTTAGGAGAAAA